>DATIGB010000072.1:0-3596 GCA_035454985.1 Candidatus Nitrosotenuis sp. | reverse complement strand
CAGCTTTGCGGCTGCGTAAACAACAGGTACAGTGAAAGCCCCATGGCGGATATGGCCCCAAGTATTGGTATTAGCGGAAAGAACGGCGTCTTGAAGCTATAGTCCAGCTTTTTCCCATACAACCTTCGTATTGTTATTGCCGCATAGTTTACCTGGGCAAACAAGAACAAAAACATCACACTTGCAGCAAAAGCGATTCCCGTAAGGTCAAGGGACATTGCCATAAACAGCATGATGAGGCCGGATGCCACTGTCGATATTGCAGGAGTCTTGTACTTTGCATGTATCTTGCCAAAAAAGTGCGGCAGGTTGTAATGTGTTCCCATCGCATACGAGACCCTGCTTGACGAGTAGGTGGTCGCGTTCAGGGCAGCCAGTGTCGAGACCAGTCCACCTGCAATAACAATTAGCGCGCCAAAGGGCAGAAAGTCTTTTGCGGCCTCAATGATTCCAATTTCGCCAAGATTCCCAATGAATTGCCAGGAAGGCTGGCCTTTTTCTTCAGATGACAGCCCCCCGATGAATGCAAATGTGAACAGAATGTAAATTGCAATGACTGCGCAAAGCGAAATCAGTATTGCCCTTGGAATGTTCTTTTTTGGGTTTTTTAGTTCGTTCCCGGTTTGCGCGATTACCTCATATCCCTCAAACGCGATAAATGTCAGGCCCATTGCAATCACAAGTCCAGACATTCCCTTTGGGAGAAAATTTGAAAAATTATCAGGCCAGGAGTGATTTGTAAAGGCCATCGCAAAAACGGCTCCGACAATTAGCATTCCAATTATTGTGATCTGGGTGATGGTGATGGCATTTCCGACCTTGCTTGTGGGTGATGTGCCTCTAACATTGATGAGTGTAAAGATTACAATGACAAGTGCTGCAAGTCCCTTTTCAAGCAAGGGCGAGGACTGAACCAGATTGGTTATGGACAGCAGGTGTGCAAAAAACGACGCAAATGCGACCGCATACAGGCTTCCGGCTATAGTGTGCGCAAACCACGACATCCACCCGCTCAGAAAAGAGTTGGGCCTTGGTAGTCCCTCCCGCACCCACCTATATCCGCCCCCAGTATCAGGCAATACTGAGCTTAGTTCAGCATATGTCAGCGCCGTAAACATCGTAATGATTCCGTTTATCAGAAAGGCCACCATGAGTGCGGGTCCCGCCTCTGCCATGCCGGGCCCCACGAGCACAAATATGGCTCCGCCAATCATGGCTGCGACTCCAACCATGACTACATCCAACAGCGTCAGATTCCTTGCAAGACCCGTGTCCGAACTTTCTGAAGCCATGTTGTCTACGTCTGAAAAAGTAGATTTGAATAAATCTTTACTCTAGTTTTGATGTTTGTAAATCAGTCAATATTTTTTATCAACCAGCCCGTATTCTGCCAACAAACTCTCGATTTCTTGCTCCGACGTGATCTCAGAGTAGTCTTTTAGCAGATCTGCGTTCAGCTCGTAAAACGTGTGCCCCCAGTTAAACTTGTCAAGCATCGACATTGCAAGTTGCCCGTATCCCAAAATGAAGGCAGCTGCTGCGATTGCCTCAACGGTTGTCAATTTGTTTAGTTTTGAATAGTTGACCGGATTTCCGGCAAGTAGCGGTGGAAGCTTACGCGGGATCCCCTGAAACTTTCGCGCAAAGGCAGTTTCTGCCAAATTCCACGAGCAGTCGATTCCAGTTATGGATTTTGCAATTGCCGCATCTTGTCTGAGAATTGTTTTTGGGGCAAACGGATCCAGGATTATGGTGCTGCCTTGTGTTTTTGAGACTCCCCTGGCAAGGCCGAACTTGATCAGCTTTGCGGCAGTGCACTTTTTTGGATCATCCTGCTTTAGCATGAATACTTGGATGTTCATTACTAGTCCTGATGTGCCAATTGAATATTTTTCTATTGCGCTGGGACGTATGTTATTTCATAATAGAACCTAGAGTACTTGTCCTGTTCTTTTATGATGTCCACGGTCAGAACTGAGTCCTGAATGGTATCAGAATCCAACTGCGGTGTGATTGAGAATGTTTCCAGCAGGGGTCCTGGGCCAGAGTACTGTATCTTAAGATTCGTGCCGTTGACTTGGACCACGCTGTAGTCAGAGCTCAGAGTCTTGGTTGATTTCGATACGAGACAGCCTGATGCTTGGCCTATTATGCACTGGCCGCCTTGAGTTGAAATTTGCATGTTAACTTTTGACTCATCCCCACGCGGAACAACAAGCGAGCCTTGCAGTGCCTTAGGCAAGACATCTTGGCCTTGCAGTGTCTTTTTTGTCAAAGAAATCGGGATGCTAGAATCGGTTATCCTGTTGAACTTTTCTGATATCTTTTTGGACGGTGCGGCAGTGACTTGTTTTTCCACTACCTTGAAGGTTTTAGTAAATGTGCCAAACTCAGTATACACTTTTACGACATAGTTGCCAATAGAGACAGATTTTGGAATCACGTAATCATATTTGTAAAGCCCAGAGTCATAGTGGCTGGTCAGATCGATTTGCTTTCCGCCAAGCTCGCAGTATACGGTCCCGCAGTTAGTTTTGGTGTCGTTTTCCGACAACACGATGAGGTCCATCTTGTTTAAGAATATCACCTTGTTGAGGCTGCCAGAGATGTGGACTGTGTCGCCAGGCGAATACTCATCCTTGTCAACATTCAATGAAAGAGATAGTTTTTCGTCGCCGTTTAGCGGAATGACGTTTTTCACCTCAAACGTTGTCTCGGCTGTTATTTTTTGATATGTTGCAGTCACCTTGTACGTGCCGTCTTTGAATACAGTTATTGGAAGATCATATGTGGTCTTAAAGTCACCACCATGGTCAAAGTCAAGCGAGGATGCAAAGATTTGTTTGTTGACAGACGTTTTGACCTGCACCTGTACCCTGTCAATCCTGACTGCTTCGCTACCGGTAGGTTGCTGTCGGTTTGATGCGGTTCCACTAACGGTGAGTTTTTCCCCTGCCTTGTACACTGGCTTGTCAGTGGTCACCACAAGTGGCTTTGTGCTAACGGTTTCGTTTGCAGGGTCCGGTGAGACTTTGAAAAACAGGGTCACGGTTTTTGATGGGATCATTACTGCAATTTTGTAGGTTCCAAAAACAGTCGGCCTTTCCCCCCTATAGTTTGGAAAATTGGCAAGATCAAACTCCGCCAATGGTGCCTGCCAAGTCCAGGAGAATCTGTTGTTATCGACCTTGCTGCCCCCGTTTACGGTTTTTCCGTCTGGCTTTGTGAGCACGATTTGAACATTACCCTGGCCAGTCGTGAGTGTCCCGTCAAGTTTTACTGTCTCTCCAAGCCCATAGACGCTCTTGTCAGTCGTGACGAGGAGGTTTTTGTTGGTTACGTCAATTAAGCTGGTTACTGCAAAAGTAGCAGACGTTTTCTTGCCGGCGTACTGGGTGTTTACGACATAGTTTCCAGGCGAGAATATTGAGGTGGTCACAACCACATCCAGATTGTAATTGCCGGCAACATCAGGTATTGCAGAAAACGAGTATGTCTTCAATTGAGGGTCGCCGCTTAGAGTTTTTGCAGACTTGCCCATCCCGATAAAGGTGAGCGGCTTGCCATCCTCGGTAGTAATTGTTATGTATACTGGA
>DATIGB010000071.1:0-4142 GCA_035454985.1 Candidatus Nitrosotenuis sp. | reverse complement strand
ATTTTTCCGTAGAATTACTGCCAATTTAATTTGTGACCTGTCTATTACATATGGCGCCAGATGACCGACTATGATGGTGTCTTTTGTGATGACTTTCTTGACTATTCTGGCAAGCCTTTTTGTGTCGACGTCTGCAGTGGAGTCTTTTTTTTCAAATATGCCGTGTTTTATTGCTATTTGATTCAAGTCTAAAACGGTGTATCCTAATTCCTTTGCCAGTCTTGCTGATATGGTGTGCTTTCCTGTTCCGGGGTTTCCGGTGATTACAATCGACATCATGTTCTGCTTGCCGCACCCTTATTTCTGCAATGCTAATATGTTGTGGAAATTTCCTAAACCATGTAATGCTAATTGGTCTTTTGGGAAAGGCAAACGTCGGAAAATCAACCTTCTTTTCGGCCGCAACCGAGACGGCAGTACCAATTGGGAATTATCCGTTTACCACAATTGAGCCAAACGTGGGCGTGACATATGTTAGGACAAAATGCGCGTGCAAGCACTTTTCCATCGAACACCAAAGCCAATTCTGCATGGATGGAATACGGCTCGTCCCAGTCAAGCTGATTGACGTAGCAGGGCTCGTCCCGGGAGCGCACGAGGGAAAGGGTCTTGGCAACAAGTTTTTGGACGACGCAAGGCAGGCCGAGGTTCTTATCCATGTGGTGGACGTTGCAGGAACTACCGACATCCAGGGCCAGCCGGTTCCTGTCGGAACGCACGACCCCCTTGAAGACATTGCGTTTGTTGAAAATGAGTTTGACCAGTGGTTCAAGCAAATTCTGGACAGGGAGTGGCAAAAGCTGCTCAGGGAAATCACGCAAAAGACCACAAACCTAGTCGACGGAATAACAAAGAGATTCAGCGGCCTTGGCGTAAAAGAGTTCCACGTGTCTGACATTTTAAAGGAGTTGGACCTGCAGACAAAAAAGCCCTCGGAGTGGACCGACTCTGACATTCTTGATTTTGTAAAAAAGCTCAGAAGGAAAACAAAGCCTGTGCTGGTTGCCGCAAACAAGGCAGACCTGTGCAGGGACCTCTCAATAGTCGACAAGATAAGAAAGGACAATCGTGTGGTAATATGCAGCGCAGAATCCGAACTCTTGCTGCGCAAGGCGTCAAAGGCAGGACTCATCCGGTACGTCCCAGGTGATCCGACATTTGAAATACAAAGCCAGTCGCTAAATGCGCAGCAAAAGCAGGCACTTGACATGGTGAGGACGGTTCTTGCAAAGACTGGCACCACCGGAGTCCAGGAGGCAATCAACCACGCCATATTTGACCTGCTCAAGTTCATCACCGTGTACCCCGTGGAGGACGAGGCGCGGCTTTCAAACAAGGACGGAGTCGTCCTGCCTGATGCGCGCCTTTTGCTTGCGGGCTCTACGGCAAGGGACTTGGCTGCGACGATTCACGCGGATCTCGCAAAGGGATTCCTCTTTGCAGTTGACGTCAAGAAAAAGATTCGAATAAGCGCAGATCACATACTAAACGACGGCGACGTGGTAAAAATTGTCTCAAGCATGAGTCGTGGGTAAAGATGATCTGCCTTGGAATTGAAAGCACGGCACACACGTTTTCCTGCGCCATAGTGCAAAAAGACAAGAGGGGCGGAAAAATTCTGTCCGATGTCCGAAAAATATACCGGCCGCCGGAAGGCCAGGGGATTCACCCAAGGGAGGCATCACGCCACCACATAGAGAGCAGCCCGGCGGTTCTTTTGGAATGCCTAAAGAAAGCCAATCTCAAAATCAGCGACATTGACATCATATCGTATGCTGCGGGGCCCGGACTTGGGCCGTGCCTTAGGGTGGCAGGGGTGATAGCCAGGACAGTCTCGTCGTACTATAAAATTCCAATCTATCCTGTGAACCACGCAATAGGACACATCGAGCTTGGGAAGCTGCTGACCGGCGCAAGGGATCCGCTGGTATTGCTGGTGTCCGGCGGGCACACGATGCTTGCCGCGCTAAAGCAAAAAAAATGGAGAATATTTGGAGAAACACTTGACACCACCTTGGGCCAGCTCCTTGATCAGTTTGGCCGCTCCCTTGGTTTTGCATCACCATGTGGGAAAAAAATCGAAGAGCTTGCACTGCAGTCGCAAAATTACGTGTCGCTCCCGTACGTGGTAAAGGGAAACGACGTATCGTTTTCAGGACTGCTTTCAGCCGCAAAAAAGGTCTCACAGAACAAAGAGGACGCGTGCTACTCGCTGCAGGAGACTGCGTTTGCAATGATCGGCGAGGCAACAGAGAGGGCGCTTTCGTTTACCGAAAAAAAGGAGCTGCTAATTGTAGGTGGGGTCTCCGCAAACAAGAGACTGTCGGAAATCCTGACAAAGATATGCCATAGGCAAAAATGCAAGTTCTTTGTCTCCCCAATAGAATATGCAGGCGACTGCGGCTCGCAGATTGCCTGGACTGGATTGCTTGAGGCCACTGCAAAAAAGGGCACCAGTCTAAAAGAAACGTTTGTGCGACAGTCCTGGAGACTGGATACTGTAGAAATTGATTACTGATTGCCTAGTGCCTTTTGTATGTCCTTTAGCCAGCCGCCGTTGCTAAAGACGCCAAACTTGTAGTCTTTCTCGCCCTGCTCCGTCTTTACCCTAATGCAGACCTTTTTCATCAACAGCCCCTCCTTCCATGCCTTTACTACGTTCTCGTGCGGAACATCCAAAACGGTTTCGTCGATTCTTTTTGTAAAGTCGGCAATCCTTCCACGGGTCTTGTCAAAGGCGATTCTCTTTGTGGTGAGCGTGAGTATTCCAGCACCAAGCGAGTCCTCATTGCAGTCTTCTTGCTTTAGTTTTTTTTCTGATTCGTCCATTGACTAGCTTAGTCTGGCAGGTCTGGTTATAATTTTACCTAGTCCTCATTGGTAAAGTCGTTTCATAGCCTGACTGCCTTTTCCCAGCTGCTCTTTGCCTTTGGACTGGCATAAATCCAGACCAATGACCCGTCATCATCAATCAAAATCTTGTTTGATCTTTCCAAATATTTCAAAATAACATTTAGGACTGGTGGCCTCATGGCAACATCTAATTTCTTTGTTAGCTGTACTTTGGAATCAAACTCTTTGTGTTTAACGAAAAGCTGCTCAACTTTTAGAATATTCCTCAATGTGGGGTTGTACTTTTGTATTTTCTGGAATATGTCATCATGAGATCGTAAACTACCGCCTTTTACTGCAGAAACCGTCTTTGACTTCATATTGTATTATATATACCGACATGTTGTATATATGCATATATGCATATATGTACATACATAAATGTACTAGTAACCAAATCGTTTATTGTATTTATCATGATCAAACAATTCCATCAACAGTGCATTTCTTTCACCATGAATCACTAGTATGCCATAGATCAGACGCCAATAGCCAGGTAAATCCACTTTGTAAACTGCGTTGATATCATGTTTTTTGACGTAATATGGGGGAATTTGTTCTTGCTTTAGCCTGAGTCCTACAATTCTGTCCTTCTTCAAATTGTCAATCGTTTCTTTGATTTTTTTATACAATGCGCTATCTTTGTTGAGGTTAGTATAGGACGGCATAAAATCGCGAGGATCTCCAGATACATCCAATTCTTATCTAGTAACAATGACACGATGAATTAAAGACTTGACTGTATATGCAACATGATGCTGAGACTAGCTCTCAACCTCCTTTTGCTATGTTAAGCTAATATTTTGCCAATTAAATCATAATTGCATTGAAACTGCTCAAAAAAGGCGCGGAAGGCGACATTTTTCTCACAAAACATGAAAACGTTTTAGCAATTCTTAAGACAAGGAAAAAAAAGCAATACCGAAACCAAATACTGGACGACAAGATACGAACCAGCCGCACAATTCGGGAATCAACCATCATGTCGGAGGTAAAGGAGTTTGGCGTCAAGACCCCGCTGATATACCGAGTAGATCCGGTTGATTGTACCATACTGATGCAGCAGATCAAGGGAAGCGTGGTGCGCGACCTTGCAGGAAAAAAACTCGTGTCCGCGTGCAGGGAAATCGGGAAAATTACCGGGACGCTGCACAAAAACGGAATAATGCACGGGGATCTCACAACATCAAATTTCATTTTGAGCAACGGAAAAATTTACACGATTGATTTTGGACTGTCCCAGAGAACCA
>DATIGB010000070.1:0-8333 GCA_035454985.1 Candidatus Nitrosotenuis sp. | reverse complement strand
AAGGGATTTGGTGATCGCGATCCAGGAAAGGTAAGAATGATTCCCCTGCGAAAATTAGGTGAAGATGTAGACAAGGTTACAGTTGGTGATACCATAGAGGTAGACCAAAAAGTTGGAGTAGTCAGATTCATCGGTTCGGGCCGCGTTCAGGTTGACTTTAATCACAGGTTTGCTGGAAAGACAATCACTTATGACGTGAATATTATAAAGTCACTTGAGTCTGACGAAGACAAAATAACTGCGATTCTAAAAAGACACTTGCCTGTTGAAGATTCAAAAATAGTATCAAAGTTAAACGGCAAAGTACTTGATGTCACAATACCTGAAGAGATTTTTGGCGCAGAAGGCTTGCGAGTGATTAAACACTTTACTCAAATTGACATGTTCAAGTTCATACCAAGCCTAGAGAAGATCAACTTTATTGAAAGTTATGCCAATAAAAAGGCAGAGACCAAGTCTCCCGAAGTAAAAGAAACCAAGGCTGCTTAATTACAACACACTAGTAGTTTTTGCAAGACGTAGGGCCGTTTCTTTTGTCATTTGAATTTCTTTTAGAATCGTATACCTTTCCGGTCTTAGCGATTGTGCAATAACAAGTGCCTTTGTTATCATGTCTTGTGTTAGGCCGATTTCTTTTGCGGTAGTTGGGGCACCTACGTTTTTCAGAGTCCTCGTTATTTTCTTCCAGTCTTGTCCTTGCAGTTTTGCCATCAAGATTGCTCCAATTCCGCATTTTTCCCCATGAAGTCCTATTCCAGGTGCAACTTTGTCCAGTGCATGGGAAAAGAGATGTTCTGCTCCAGAGCATGGCCTGCTGCTTCCTGCAATGCACGAAGCAACTCCTGCACTAATCAGTGCCTCAACTATTTCTCTTATGTCTGGAACTTTTTTGTTTTCTGATGCCTCCAGTAGTATTTTTGCGCTCATTGATGCGAGATTTGCGGAATATCTTCCAAAATATTCTCCTGTTTTGTCTCTTCCAATCTCCCAATCTCTAACTGCCGTGATTTTTGCAATTAGATCGCCGCATCCACTTGCCAAAAGTTTCTTGGGAGCCCTTTTGATCACATCAATATCAACAAAAACTCCAAGCGGTGCGGTTGCCACTACAGAATGCGGCTTATCACCGCGTATTGAGACAAAAGGGCTTGCAATTCCGTCGTGCGATGCAGCGGTAGGTACGCTGACAAACGGTTTTTGCAGATTGAATGAGATCATCTTTGCAATGTCCACGGATCGGCCACCCCCAATCCCAATAATGAGATCGCTCCTGTCTTTTTTAACGTCGTTTTGAATTTTGCCTATTGATGTATCGTCGTTGTTATTGGCATCATGCCAGACATTCTTGATTCGTTCTTTAAGCAGGGATTTTCGGATTGTTGTTTGGATTATTGTTTGGACGTGCCTACCGGAAATTATAGAGACTTTTTTTGGGTCATTTAAGGAATGTAGAAATTTTCCGATATTTCCGATGTTTTTGTTACCTATCACAATTAGTCGTGGTAGCTCCATTGTGTGTGAGGCGGAGTTGAGCACAAATTATTGATAGTTTCACTCCTTATCAACCTCCCTGCAACAATAAGTTATTTAAAAGGGTCAAAGCCATTCCAGATCATCTAGGAGTATTTTATTTGTCAACTAATGTAGAAGAGAAGATTTTACACGGAACTACCACAGTAGGTATCAAGGCTACTGACGGAGTAGTGTTATGCGCAGACATGCGTGCAAGCGCAGGCTATTTCATTGCCAATAACAATACCATGAAAATTCAGCAGTTAGCAAAACATGCCGGTCTGACATTGGCAGGAGGCGTCGCTGATGCGCAAAACATTACGGACGTATTGCGTTATCACGCAGCTATACACAAGGTCCAAAAGAATGAAAACATTCCAATCAGGTCTCTTGCAAGACTCTGTTCACTTTTGTTCCATCAAAACAGGGGCTATCCGTTTATTGCGGATATTTTGATCGGCGGATATGACAAGGCGGGCCCCGCACTTTTGAATATCGATATGTTTGGCTCAGTTGAGGAGAAAAAATACGTAACTACCGGTAGTGGATCTCCCGTGGCATATGGTTTATTGGAGGAAGAGTATAAGGATAATCTCACAGCTGAGCAAGCCAAGGTCATCGCACTTCGCGCTGTAAAGGCAGCAATTGTGAGAAATATTGGAACTGGTGATGGCATCAATGTCGCAATTATCGACAAAGATGGATTCCGTCTTTTGACAAGAGAGCAGAAGAAAGCCATAATAGCACTATAGTGATTTAATGCAAAGAAAACAGCAGGAAAAGGATACACAATCAACAACCCAGAATGTAATGGCAACCATACTGCAAAGTATTCCAAAAGAGGCCAAGGTCAGTAAAATCGACTATGAGGGTCCAAGGATCGCACTGTATACAAAATCACCACTATACCTAATGGAACACAATGAGATCATTTCTGATTTGGTCAATGTGATCAAAAAAAGAATTGTTGTGAGAACCGAAGAATCCATCAGAAAGCCAGAAGACGAGGCAAGGCAGGTCATAGCAAAGGCTTTGCCCAAGGAAGCAGAACTTCAGGGCGCCTTTTTTGACACCACCACAGGCGAGGTTTCAATTGAGGTAAAGCGACCGTGGTTACTGTACAACAATCCTAGCTTTAACAGCCCACAGTTGACAGAAAGCATGGGTTGGAGAATACGCGTAAGAAAGGCAACGACAATCCCGTCTAGCACAATTCAAGCAATAAACTACAATCTCAAGGTTTCCGCATCAGATAGAGCAAAGCATCTCAAACAAATTGGCGAGAGCATATTTCGCCCGCGACTAGCTCAAAAATCCGAAGTTTCGCTGTTAACCCTTGGAGGCTTTGGTCAGGTGGGAAGATCAAGCATGATACTGACTACGCCTGAGAGCAAAATTTTGATTGATTGCGGCATCAACCCTGGGGCGAGGAGCCCAATGGAAGCTTTCCCAAGACTGGATTGGGCAAATGTCACGCTAGATGAGATTGACGCAATTGTCATAGGTCATGCACACTTGGATCACACCGGGTTCTTGCCAGTTCTTTGCAAGTACGGATACAAGGGACCAATCTACTGCACAGAGCCAACACTTCCAATGATGAATTTGATTCAACTAGATGCTGTAAAGGTAGCAGCTGCACAGGGGCGGGCTCCACTATATGCGGAAAGAGACGTCAAACAGATTATGAAACAGTCAATTACAATTCCATATGGAACCGTAACAGACATTTCGCCTGACATTAAACTTGTGTTTTCAAATGCAGGGCACATTCTCGGATCTGCAACGTGTCATTTCCATATTGGTAACGGGGACCATAATTTTGTGTACTCAGGGGACATAAAATTTGGCAAAAGCATTTTGTTTGAGAGCGCTTCGTGGAATTATCCAAGGGTTGAAACTTTACTTATTGAGAGCACATATGGTGCAAAAGAAGACATTCAGCCCACAAGACAGGAAGTAGAATCCGCGTTCATCAACGCAGTCAATAATGCACTTGTAGATGGAGGCAAAGTGCTCATTCCTATCCCAGCAGTCGGACGTGCACAGGAAATAATGATGGTGATTGATCATTATATGAAGGCAGGTCAAATGATGGAAGCGCCCGTGTTTATGGAGGGCATGATAGCGGAGGCAACTGCTATTCATGAGGCATTTCCAGAATATTTGGCACGCGAGCTTAGACAAAAAATTCTTGAAACAGATGACAATCCATTTGACTCCGAATACTTTACAAACATAGAGCACTCCGATGCAAGAGAAGAGCCTTTACGAGAGGGCACGCCATGCATCATACTTGCAACATCTGGCATGTTAGAGGGAGGGCCAGTCCTAGAATACTTCAAAAACATTGCACCTGGTAGCAAAAACAAAATAATTTTTGTATCATATCAGGTAAACGGGACGCTTGGTCGCAGGGTTCTGGATGGCGCAAAACAGGTTTCGCTCTTGGGAAAGGACGGCAAAGTCGAGGTCATAAACATCAACTGCTCAATGATAAAGCTTGACGGGTTTAGCGGTCACAGCGATTACAATCAGCTGCTTTCATTCATTCATAAACTAAGACCTAAGCTGAGAAGAGTCCTTGTGAATCACGGAGAAAGAAGGAAGTGTGAAAACCTTGCAATGACAGTTCGCAGAATGTTCAGGGTTCCTGCACACTACCCTCAAGTCCAAGAGGCAGTCAGGCTGTTTTAATAGTACTAGGCGTAAAACACCATTTTTTAACAGAGCAAGATATTGCTGCATGTATCGAGTTTTAAATTTAAGTGCCTACTAATTTATGGCATTCTGGACTTGGGTCTTTTTTGATAATATCGGCATCAACAAAGATGTGTTGCTATTTGTGCAAAATGTCTTATTTTGTACCGACGTTTTGACAAAGTGTTTTACTGTTTCTTTGTTAGTGATTTTCAAATATATTCTGCTTTGTGACAAGTGAAGGTTTTTTGAGATCTGTAAGAAAATCATGTGCTTGTCGTCTCAGTTGGCATGTTCTTGGCTCATTTTTGTTCCTAAGTTCACAAGTTCATAAAAATTGGATCCTCACACATGCAGAACTAGACAAATTCAGAAGCAAAAGTCTGGATGCTTTCTGTATTTGAAAATTGTGTCGTGTTGCTGTTTTTCTGACGATATGTTTGAGATCACGAGTATTTGCTATCTGTACCAAAGTATGTTTTAGTACCACCGTGTTGTCTCGAATGTTTTACAAATCGTTGATACAGACAATATTTCATATTAACAATCTCTGCGATCTAATACGTTTTGCTGATTTTATCATTTAGAATTAATTGTGCGTCTTGTACAGATGGAAAATCGTTGGCTTTCCGATGCTAGAGTTTTACATTGGCTTTTTTCCGCCTAGAATATCGTGCATTCGAAATGACTTGTGCGGTTTTGTAGAGTTTTCCTAAAATAAAATTGGTTTATCTGGGAAACTGGTCATGTAGAATCCCAGACTGGATCGACATAGTGTTAGTATCTAAAATTAACAGGTGTGAGCGGTATTTGAGAGATCAGACAACTCTAGTTTTTGTAACTTGGATTCTTTTCATGCGTTTGAATGATGTTGATTTTTCTTCATCAATATTAGAAATTTGTACTAGTTGTGCGCAAGGCGTAATTCGATGTCACTGATAACAACATAAACAAAAAGCCAGATTTGCAATGTTTGGCGGTGTTTTGATATTAAGGCGGGCGGTAGTGGTTTGCTTTGTTTTAGTATTTTATTTTAGGTCGTATTCCGGTTTCCAGATTTTAACGCCTGGCGGTGTGACGATTATTCTTTCTTCGCCTAATCTCGCAATATCAGCATCGTGATTTTTTGCCAGACCATACAATTCTTCCACCAGCTTTCGCAGTTGTTCTACGTCTTTTTGTGCAAGCGGGGTAACCCTTAGTATCAATATCATGTTTTTTTTCATGTCGTCTTTTATTGAATGGATGTCGCTTGGGTCACGGATTGTAATTGCCTTTAGGTATGTTGGGCTTTCCTGCTTTTGCATCTATTATGAATGCGATCCACTCCCTCAAAAAGTCTTTCGCATCAAGTGGAAATTGGTGCGTGATTTTTGTTCCTAAATTCTGTACTTCAGATATTCTGACTCTTCTGCTCTGTTTATCGAGATTTCCGATTTGTCATTGGCTTTTTCAGCTACTACGATTCCCGGCGTTTCTTTTGGCGCGTCGGAATAGCGCAGGGTTATTGCGGCGGTAATTTGTTTGTGGCTTTCCACATTATCTCCACGTAAAAGGGTATTTGGTCCAACATGATCTTTTGCATAAAATACAATGTCGTTTGGTAAGGCCAAAGCCTTGATCATGTTGTTTTCGTCCTGATTTCTGCCCACAACAATTTTTGTTGTCTTGTCAAGACGGAAGTGCCTTCCTATTTTCAGTAGGTCAATATCATTTGTTGTTGGAGTATCAGTGTGTGAAAAAAGATCTTTTGCACGTATTGCAAATGTCGGATCGGTAAGAAGGCATCCACCGCCTGCGTTAGGGGGGTTTTCTATTCCATATTCCTGTGCCATTTGTAATTGCATTCTTCTTGTGCGACCTCGAACCATACCCAGATTTTCTCTTTTGATTAATCCGTTTTCTTCAGGTATTGTCTTTGGCAGTAATGCGCCTGAAAGTGGCCTTACAATGTATCCTTCTAGCTCTGATTCCTTCTCTATAGTTTTTAGTGCAGGACCGTGTTGGCTCATTGGTCTTTGTCCCAACACTTCTCCTGAAATGATAAAGTCAGCTCCGATCTCATCCATGTGTTTTTTTGCAGCCTTAAACATCATCGATCTGCAGTCTATACATGGATTCATTCCAGATCCAAATCCATGTTTTGGATTTTTTAGCATCTCAATGTATTCATCACCAAGATAAACTGTCTTTAAATTGACTCCAAGCGTATCCGCTCTTTCTCTAATTTCAAAGCCACAGCCGCGCCCACAGTCAAAGTCGCAAAACGGAGTCTTGATCGCAACTGCAGATACTTCAAAGCCCTGACTCTGCATCATTTTTACCGCAAGTTGACTATCCAAGCCGCCCGAAAGTAATGCCACAACTTTTCTTTTTCCTTGACTTTCTTCCAACACTAGAAAAGCTGGGTTTCCAATATACAAACTTTGCAACAAACATAAATCTGCTAACTCAATATCATTTCAAATTGGAAGAACGACGAAAAAGGCTCATCGAACATGCCCGAAATCTAAATTGCGATGTTCTGGTATCTTTTGAACCTGAAAACCTCTATTACATGACTGGTTTCTGGGGAGAGGCGATCGGAATATTAGAAAAAGACGGCAGGGCCACCATCGTTGCACCTGAACTCGAGGCAGGAAGGGCAAAGGAGGAATCTATTGACTGTGACATAATTGTGGCAGAACGGGGCGTTGGCCTGATTTCAGGTCTGGTGTCCAAAATAAAAAACAACAAGGCATGTACGGATTGTCAAAGTTATCCGACGATGGAATCGCTCAAAAAGTCCATTTCTACCATAAAATATTCAACGGATCCATTTTATCGAGCACGCGAGGTAAAGGACTCTAAGGAAATCGCCATTCTAAAGAAAGCATCGCAAATAATTGATGAAATGTACGATCTTTGTGTAAAAAAAATAAAAATTGGATTGCGAGAATCCGAGCTTCAGGCTATTTTGATGTCTTTTGCCATGGAACGTGAGATGTTCAGTACAGGATATAGATCAACTTTAAATCCACTAATAATCGCAGGTGGGCCAAATGGCGCATTGCCCCACGCACAGGTAACCAAACGAAAGTTTGTGGGTGGAGACTTGATAGTAGTTGATCTTACGTTACGTTACATGGGGTATGTTAGCGATGCGACAAGAACGTTTGGTTTAGGGACTATCAGTAATGAAGCAAAAGAAGTCTATGAAACAGTAAAAGAATCGCAGAAAGCTGGACTAAAGGCCGTAAGGATCGGAGCTTCCTGCAAATCAGTCGATGATGCGTGCAGGGATTACATCGACAAAAAAAATCATGGTCAATATTTTATTCACTCAACTGGGCATGGGATTGGTCTTGAGGTACACGAGTTTCCAACAATAAGCCAAAAGAGTCAGACCATTTTGCAAAAAGATATGGCAATAACAGTAGAGCCAGGCATCTACATCCCAAAAAAATTCGGAGTTAGAATAGAAGACTCTGTTATTGTTAAAGACAGACCGATGGTCCTACACAAATTTACAAAAGAACTAGTAGTTATTTAGAATGCGGTTGGATCACGCAGAGTGTTCATTTTGCACACACATTAATCTAATTAGAAATTTATGCTAACAATGTCAAGTGGAGTCATTTATTGGGAGTATGCTTCCAAATAATTCATTGGAGCTCCCCCCAATTTTTTAAGGATTTTCTGCAGTCAAAATAAGAACTTTCCACGGAAATATGATTTGTCCGCTCTTTTTTGTGTAGGGAAGAGTGTTTTGTTTGATTTGGTTTTTCATTTTTTGTTTTTGTGCGTTAGGCAGTGCTTTGATTTTTTCCCTTAGTGGTTTTGCCAGATATTTGAGATAGTTTTGCCAATAGTCAGAGAATGTTCCCGGACGGTAGATGAAGACATATTCTTGTATTTTGCTGTTAGTAAAGCCAGCGTGCAATATGACTTTTTTCAGTTGATTTTTAGTTCCAAATCTATCAAGGTTGGGTGTCCCCTGCTGGGTATAGTCGGGTATGAATTTTGTCACCACATCCAAAATGCTGCTAAAATATGGAACGGTGTCCTTATTTCCATGCAACGTTAACGCGATGGTGCCTTTTTTTTTCAGATATTTCCTGATGTTTTGCAGGACTTTTTGT
>DATIGB010000069.1:0-3362 GCA_035454985.1 Candidatus Nitrosotenuis sp. | reverse complement strand
TACTACGTTTCCTCCAATTGCTCGAATCGGATCGCCAAAGAACACATCAGGAGACGCCATAACCTGGTTTGTCGCTATCGCGGCACAGTTGTATGTCTCTGCGGTTCTGACAAGCAGGTGTACAAATCGGTTTATTCTTTGCTGTCTATCGGACAGGGTTCCACGTCCAAGGTATTCTGATCTGAAGAGCCCTACTGCGGAATCGGCTACAAGTAGTTTTATGTTGTGCTGCTCTATGATTGGCCCTGCTTCTTCCAGGATTAGCGTTTGGTGTGCGCTGTTGTATGCCCTTGCAACTATAATGTTGTCCAGTACTTTTTCTGGATCAAGCCCCTTTGCCTTTGCAATTGACACGATTCTTTCTGGTCTGAAGGTGTTTTCGGTATCAATGTACAATACTCCACCTCCAAGGCCTCCCTCCTCTTTGCTTTTTTGAACGTTAACGCACATTGTAAGACAGAACTGGGTCTTTCCTGAACCAAATTCGCCATAGACCTCGGTTAGCGCCTGGGTCTCAACTCCCCCATCAAACAGCATGTCAAGGCACTCTGTTCCAGTTGCTATTTTACCAATGTCTAGTCTTCTTTTGTAAATCTCAGTTGCGGTGACAAAATCCTTTGTGATAAGTCCCTGTTCAACCATTGTTTGTCTTGCTTTAGTTACAATTTTTTCTGCCGCTTCCCTATCCATGCCAGTGACTTCGGATACATCCACAGGACCGCGTACAACTAGATCCATAATATTGTGAATTCCTGCGTCGCTTAGCTTTTTTGTCGTGACTGGGCCTACGCCGTCAAGACTGTCTAATCTCAATTCATCTACCATACCGTATGGTACCGTACGATACCTAATTAAAGGTATTGGTATGTGAATTTTGTCAACAAGAGATCGAGTTCAACGATCTATAGTCTTTCAAAGACGTCATAGTTTTTCTATTTTTCAGCACAAAACGGAGCTTGTAGCCAAGAGACTCTTAAATTAAAGCGCGTGAACCAAAAACATGGCAAAAAAATTCTCGTGTGGCGATGTTGTAGACGGATGCGCATGGTCAATAACAGCTAAGGATGAAAATGAGTTGTTCCAGAAAATATCAGAACATGCCAAAGATGCGCACAAAATGACTGCCATTCCAGATGAAGTAATACAAAAGGTCAAGTCAAAAATAAAAGACGCGTAACGCATTGCAGTATGTACAGTTCCATCAAATTGGGTGGATGTAGTTACCTGTCCAGAAATGCGCAGAAGCATCCAGGTCATTTTTTTCATGATCTTCCATCAGCCCTGTAAAAAAATCGGCAGTTCTCGCATCTCATGACACATGACAGGCTTACGCCGTGTTTAGTGCTTTGCAGTTGTTGTATTGAGGGTCGTGGGGCAAAATATAAAAAACACAGTGCCACAGATAGGTCAGGCTATGACATTAGCCTTGGCCTGGTGGCCTAAACCGAGTGCGACTCTGATAATGTCTACCAAAAAACAAAGGAGCAATGGTAGACATGAAAATAATCGAATTGGCGTTTTTGGCATTAGGTGGAGCCGCAGGAACATTCCTAAGATACAAGATGATATCCATCCCGGCATATCTTGGAGCGCTTCAGGTCAACATCTTGATGGTGAACGTGCTTGGCAGCTTCATTCTTGGCGCGTTTGCAGTAATAACGCAGCAGTGGAACCTTGACGGCAAGTACGCACTGCTTATCGCGTTTGGTTTTTGCGGATCACTTACCACAATGTCGGCAGTCGCATTTGACACGCATGGCTTTTTGAGCAACGCAAAGTACGGGCTGATGGCACTAAACGCATTGCTGAATCTAGGTCTGTCAGTTGCCGCAATATTTGGCGGAAGGGCCTTGTTCAACGTGATACTCGGAAACAATCCAGCATAGCCATCTGGAAAGTAACGCCAAAAAAGACCCGCACTCACATAGCGAGGAGCTTTTCCTGATTATTGTGCCTTAAAAAAATAAAAAGAGTAAATCACGCAAACGAGTCCAGCACATGGCTGTCCTTTTTTTCTTTCTTATGCGTCTGTTGATTGTGCACTTCTAGTCCCTCCTGGGAAAAGAACATGATTTTACATTCATGGCAAATGCATGACATGGAGTCATTACGGATAGATTCGATAAAATGCAACTGGTTGAATTCCCATTCACCTAGAATGGATGATTCGGAAGTTGGGGATTCGCACGTCCCAACTTTCGATCACCGGGTAAACACTACCCAAATGACTCCTTGGTGACACAGATAGCGCTGCATTGAATATAACCGGCGCGTAGAAATCATACTGAATCAAACTGCGAAAAAATTGGGAAGCTTAAGACCAACGCTAGATAGAACGTAGCTTGTTGGTGACAGCTTCACCAAGTGCAATACCACAATATGATTAGTAAATCGTTGTGTGTTCAATTTGCACAATTGTGCATTTCTAGCAAAACCAGTTGAAAATTTTTAATTGGGAATTATATTTTTTACAGAAACGAAAACGATTATCGCTTTCTCTTTCTTTGTCCCGGCTTGTTTTGTCCAGGAGTGCGGTGCAGTGTGAATCTTTTTCTAAAATTGCTCTTGTTTCTCAGACTTGATGAAAGGCTGATTTTTTTGCGGCCCTCGACTTTTGGCGTCTGGCCCCTTACTTTTCCTGCTTTTGTAATCGATCCGTGTGTTGGCATGCTTTAGATTGGTTTTTGCTTTGAATTTATGTGTTTACCAATATTTGGCCTTGATTGTCTCAATTACTTTTTCGTGTTCTGGGCCCTTTCTTCTTGCATATCTTTCCATTGCGCCAAGCGGGACGCCTCCAAGGGATCTTGCAATCAAGTTAAAGAAGCTCTTCTGTGCAGAGCCGTGGCTTCCTGTCTTGGTCATGAACTTCTGAATTCCGTACTTGAAGTTGTGCTGCCATGTCTTGTACATCACACCCAGTTGCGCAGGATCCATTTCGTTTCCAATGTTAAAGAATTCGGACTTTTCCAGCAACCCGATTGGAACAAACGTAAGCGGCGTTGCAGTAAACATTGCGTCGGGCTGCTCACGTTCCAGTTCGGATATTAGCGAAATTGTCTCCCACGAGTCCTCAGGGGTCTCGTCATTGTCAAGTCCCATGATTAGCGTAAATGCCGGAACCCAATAGTGCTCGTTTAGCGTCTTTACTCCTTCCTTTACAACCCAGTGCCATTCCTCAGGCTTGTACGGTGCAAGCTTTCTGTCAGCGTATTTTCCAATTAATCTGAGGCTGCCGGTTTCAAATCCGCACTGGATTCCAGTTAGGTTTGTCGGTCCTGATTTTATTATCTTAGACAGGTTTGGAATTAGTTTTTCATCGGCAATTGCGCCAGCAAGTGTTCCATGTGTTGGATTGAGAT
>DATIGB010000068.1:0-2958 GCA_035454985.1 Candidatus Nitrosotenuis sp. | reverse complement strand
TGATGACATTGGCTATATCGGACTTGCACTCGTAAGCTTTTTTGGCTCATTAATTCCATTTGTGCCGCTACCATCGTTTATCTTTCTGGCTACGATGGCGGCAGGCGAAAAATTCAACATTCATTATTTGGTGTTCATCTCAGCAATAACTGCAACTGTTGCAAAACAAATAATATTTCTCATAAGCTACGGCGGAAGAAAAATGATGAATGATACAACCCGCGCAAGAATGAAGCCCTTTGAACGCTTGGTAAAAAGATACGGCGCAGCAGCCGCGTTTGTGGCCGCAGCAACCCCGATTCCGGACGACTTGATCTATGTTCCGCTGGGGCTTGCAAGGTATAATCCGATAAGGTTTTTCATATCTACCTTTATCGGCAAAATCGTTTTAGGCTATGTAGTTGTGCTGCTGTCGCACTACTTTGGCATGACGTACGTGGAACCGTTTCTTGAAAACATCAAGGATCCGACATTGGTGTATGTCGGATTTGCAGTTTTTGCCGTAATGATGACTGCCGCAATACTGTTGCTGCTTAGGTTGAACTGGGAAAGAATTCTTGGGCGGTTTGCGCCGTGGGCAGTGCAAAAAGACGACGAAAATTAGACCTTCATTTTGAAATTCCAAAGCATTTCAGTCCCGCGCCTTATGCCAATTCGTGAACCAGCACTTATTCTTCCATTGGTTTTGTCCCCCTCTGTAATGTACAGGTGCGACGAATTGACAAGGTCCTCGCCGTAGTGCATTTTTGTAATTCCAAGTGCGATTGTGATCTTCGCAGGGCCGTTTGTGAGACTTGAAATGTTATCCGTCTTTCGGTTCTGGATCATGACGTCTATGCCGTCTTTTGGCTCAAGTGATCTGATCAGAACGGCTCCTGCCTGAAAGTTCTCGCTCTTTGCCACTGCGTTAACGCAATAATACATTCCATACGTGAAATAGACATACGCGTGACCTACCTCTCCAAACATTGCCTTGTTGCGCTCAGTCATGCTTCTAAAAGCATGGCTTGCCGGATCATCCCTGTGTCTGTACGCCTCAGTCTCAGTTATCATTCCTGATACTGTCCTTTTTCCGATTTTACGGACGAGTGTTTTCCCAAGCAGGTCTCTTGCCACCTGGACCGTGTTCCGTGCGTAAAACTCCCTCGGCAGTCTCTTTTCATGCATTTTTGGCTTCGTCAAGGGCTTTCACTAAATTCTGTATGTCTTTTTCCAATACTGGTATCAGCTCTTGGTTGTATATTGTAGCTGCTGGGTGGAAAGTCAAAAAATAAACCCTATCGTCTTTTTTAATTGTCTTTCCCCTGTTTTTTGTTATCTCGCCCTTGCCCAGAATTGAGTTGCTAGCGGTGTTTCCCATAATGCAAATTATTTTTGGATTTATTATCTTGATTTCGTTATTGAGGTATTCAATACACGAACTGCGTTCTAGTTCTGTTGGAACCCTGTTGTCTGGCGGCCTGCATTTTACAACATTTGTTATGTATACTGACTCTCGTGAAAGCCCTGCCTTTTCTAGCATTTCTGAGAGTTTTTTTCCAGCCGCCCCTACAAACGGTTCTCCTCTGAGGTCCTCGCTCCTGCCTGGCGCCTCGCCGACAAAGACGATCTCTGCGTTTCTGCTGCCCTTTCCGGGCACTGCCTTTGTCCTTGTCTTACACAAGTCGCATTTTGTGCACGAAACAACTTGATTGTAAATGTCGTCAAGATCTGCCATCTTATGCACCAACGCTTCTTACTGTGGCAATGCCGCGTATTGAGGGCCCGCCGTTTCCCATCATCATTTGTTGCATTGGATCCCCCTTGCCGCAATTGGTAATCGGTCTTACTGTAAAGTCCTTTCCGCACGCATCAATTGATTTGAAAAATTCCGGGGCAGTCCCGACAACAATCACATCCCTTAAAAGATCCGTCACCTCGCCATTCTCAATTTTGTTTGCATATTGGCACGATATGCTCCAATTATACCTCCTCATGTCTATTGACGGTATCTTCATGTTCGAGATGAGATAACCGTTTTTGACATCCTTTATCATTTCTTGCGGATCCCGCTCGCCTTTTTCTATGCATGTGCATGCCATCCTGATTAGCGGCATAAACCGATACGATGTTGCACGCATGCTTGCATTTGGCTTTCTATTAAAAATGCCCGCCGTTTCACGGCTATGCATGTGGTCCACAAGCCTGCCGTCCTTTACAAGCTGTTTTCTTTGCGATTTCGTTCCCTCGTCGTCATACTCGTACCATCCAAGATTTCCTTCTATTGTGGGATCATCTATGACGTTGAGGTCTTTTGAGCCAATCTGATCTCCTAGCATCCCTGACCACCACGCGCCTCCGGCCCATGCCATTTCCTTTCCCAAAACCCTGTCTGCTTCCGAGGGATGGCCTAAAATCTCATGCGTCAGGAGCGCAACAAAGTCTGGATTCATCACGACTGCGGCCTTTTCCTCTTTTGCGTGTTTTGCATCAAGCAGTTTTGCTGCCATGTCTGAGGTTTTTCTTGCTACTGAGAACACGTCAGCGATTTTTTCTAGTCCCCCTCTTCCACCCTCAGTGGTGTTTATGGACTGAGTAAGCCCTGATTGGTGCGCAATTGCCGTTAAATCCATTATGGTGTCTGAAAACTCTTGCATTATTTTTGCCCCTTCGCTGCTTACAAAGTATTTTGATATCGTGCCTGACGACGCACTGACAACACTTTTGGTTATTTTTTTGTTGTCTCTGAGTATTTTGTCGCAGTCAAACGCAACCTTGCTCAGCAAGTCTGGCGTGGCCTCCTTTTCCATTTTGTATTTGATGTTTTGTGTGGCTGCCGGAATTTCTGCCAGGCTGACGCGGCTCTTCTTTTTTTGTGAATAATGCTTTGCCGCCCTTATGGCATCGATGATGCCGTCTTTTGTGTTGGTTATGTCTGATGTGGAGTAAAACCCCCACGCACCATCGCACAATACTCTG
>DATIGB010000067.1:0-3364 GCA_035454985.1 Candidatus Nitrosotenuis sp. | reverse complement strand
TGGCGGCGCAAAAATCGCTTAGACTTCCGGCAAAGATTGCGTCTTTTGGGGGCGTGTGGAGATACGACGAGCCGCAAAAGGGACGATACAGATTCTTTCACCAATGGGACCTGGAAATCTACGGAAAGCCAAGCCTTGAATCCGATGCGGAGATAATCGAATTCACATCAAAGTTTTTTTCCAAGCTGAACCTTTCTGGCGTGGTAATAGACGTCTCGCATAGAAAGCTAGTCGAATCAGTAGTTGCCAAGGTCTTCCAGTCAGGCGATCCGAATCTGATTGGCGACATACTGCGTGCAATAGACAAAATCCAAAAAAAGAGAAAAGAGGAAATTCTAAAGGAATACGAGCAGAAGGGGTATCATATAGACAAACTAGAAAAAATACTCGAGTTTTCAAAGATAAAGGGCACGCCTGAGCAAGTCGAAAAACAGTTTGACGTTTCTGGCCTAGATGCCTGGAATGAGATAAAATCCCTATTTGCCTCACTCAAAAACAGGCAAGTTGAGAACGTCCGGATTAACTTTGGCATAGTCAGGGGGCTGGATTATTACTCCGGTATGGTCTTTGAGGCATTTGACACCTCTTCTGATTATGGCGCACTAGTTGGCGGAGGAAGATATGACAGCCTGCCAAAGGCGTTTGGACGCGATGACTTGGGGGCAACAGGGGTTGCCGGCGGAGTAGAGAGAATAATTCTGTCCCTTGAAAAACAAGTAATGAAAAAAATCGACTCCTCACCCACAGTTTCGGTACTGTTCGTAAGCGAGGAGATGACACTGCCTGCAGTGAACATTGCATCCAAACTCAGACAGCTGGGAGTTGCAACTGACATTGATCTTGTTGGAAGGCCGTTCAAAAAACAAATTGAAAACGCATCGGCATCAAAATTCGCAGTGATTGTAGCTCCAAAGGAATACTCCTCAAACCAAGTTGTCGTGAAAAACATGTCAAGCGGGGATGAAACTGTTCAGACAATCGATTCCCTGCTGTCAAACGCAAAATCTATTTTCAGTCCGTAAATGCGCGCGTTAGCATCATTATCTCAGGGCCGTTTGTCAGGTTCCCAACCACAACTGCCTTGTTGTTTGCCAGAATTCCAGAAGCGACATACGGTATGCCGCCGTTTACCGTCGCAGGCTCTATCTTCACTTTCATTATGTCTGATATTGCCTTGATGTCGTCATCATCAGTTTCCGGATGAATTACGCCGCCGTGATTGTTTGCGTATGCCATGGCCCCTACCTGGTGGTATCCTGCAATCTTTTTCTGAATCACCTCGATTCCAAGTGTGTCCTGGATTGTTTTTATGGCCTCTTTTGGAATTTTTGGCGAGACCACTCCGCCCTTGTCGTTAACGCACATCATGTTTCCCAGAGCCGTCATCTTTGCGTCAAGTATCTGGACGTTGAGGCCGGTTGATTTTTTCAAGTGCGACAGCTCGTGCTCAAAGGAAATGTTTGGAATTAGCATTCCGTTGTTGTTTACAACCATCAGGGTTCCAATTAGCCTCGTATTTGCAACTGATGTGAACAGCGGTTCTACCTTCAGGTAGGACGACAGCATGCTTGCCTTTGTTTCCGCAAAACCATTTGGTATGAAAACGAAACTGTCGTTTGCCTTGGTGTAAATGCCTATGTTTGGCCCGCGATATACATCATATTTGTAAATATTCAACTACTAGTTTTTAAAATCAAAAAATATGAACGTAGGGGCGCGATCATCAAAAAAACAGTGTTATAATTTACCAAATTTATCGATCAGCAGTTTAGTTTGCACTAATTTTGTTTAGATTTAAATAACATTCCGTAAAAGAAACCACATGCCAATAGACGAACACTTCCCACAGGGATTAAAACCAATAGGCAAAATTATGCACTCCGACGGAGAACACTTTCACTTTATGTGGGGACCGGGTAGAAGCGACGCAGAATGCTTCTCAAACCATGATGTAATCGCAGCATACGAAGCACGTGGTGAGACACAGGTTCCATTAGGTGTAAGTGGCACGATGGTTGCAGTCGACTGGGACTCTTGTGTAGCAGATGGAGCATGTATTGAGGCTTGCCCAGTACAAGTATTCCAATGGTACAGAACCGAAATGGACATTCCAGCAAAAGATGTTGTTGGTAAAACATTTGCAGGTACCGGCTCTTCAGTAAAAGAGGAACGCAAAGATCTCACAGACAAAGCAGATCCAATCAGAGAACATGATTGTATCTGGTGCATGGCTTGCGTATCAGTATGTCCACCTCAAGCTATCAAGGTTGATCAAGGAAACTTGGAGCATCATGAGAAGGCAGCTGGGACATTTATCAAGCTAGTAGGCGGAGAAAACCCGCACGCACACGACTAAAAACATCTCTTCTCTTTTCTTTTACAATTTTTAGTTTATATCCAAAGTTAGCAATAAAACAAATTTTAACTGGTTCAAATCACCGAATCCCGCAGAGGTCGCCTAGCTCGGTAGGGCGCGGGCCTTGAGAGCCTGTGTGCGCAAGCACCCGGGGGTTCAAATCCCTCTCTCTGCGCTTATTTTCCAAACTTGCTGAGCTCTGCTAGGAGCGCAGACAACTGGATTTCAGGATTTGCCCCTGCAAGTATTCTGTAATCATACTTTGCAATTGCTTCTGAAATTTCAACGAGGTTGGATACCTTTGCCTTGTACACTGCCTCGTTGATGTACTTTAGAAAATCAGACTCTGACATCCCATACACTTTGACAAGCTCAATCATCTTGTTTCTCGCATCTGTAATTTTGCCGGCCAACGACAGTCTGAGAACTTCGTCGACGTCCTTTGTTTTTGTAAGGCCCGCCGCACCCTTTACGCTCTCCTCCGTAATGTTCCCAAGGCTTGCAGCTGCCTGCATTATGTTGATTGCGTGCCGAAGGTCTCCTTCGGAATAATCAAAGATTGCCTTTAGGCCGTCGTCGTCTGCCTTTACCTTTTCTTTCTTTGCAATCTCCTTTAGGTGCGCGACTATCTCTTTTTCGGAAATTCTTGTGAACTTGAATACTGCGCACCTGCTCTGAATTGGCTCAATAATCTTGGAAATGTTGTTGGCAATCAGTATGAATCTGCAGTGTTTTGCGGTATCCTCGATAATTCTGCGCAACGCCGTCTGCGCATCAGAGGTCATTTCGTCCGCCTCGTCAAGAATTATTATCTTAAAGGGAATGTCTGCGTCAAGCCCTGCAAATCTTGAGAACTTTTTGACTCTTTCTCTTACCATGTTGATTCCGCGTTCATCCGACGCGTTAAGCTCCAGGGTATAATTGCGCCAATCGTCCCCAAGTATCTCCCTTGAAACGCACATGGCAAGAGTGGTCTTGCCGACCCCGGCAGAACCCGAAAACAAAAGG
>DATIGB010000066.1:0-3774 GCA_035454985.1 Candidatus Nitrosotenuis sp. | reverse complement strand
GGTCTGGCCGAAAATCGCTCCGATTATGTCTGCGCGTTCAACGAGTCCATCAACATCAAAGGATAGCTTAACGTGATATTTGACAATTCCTGATGGTGGCAAACGAAAATAGACCTCCTAATAATCAATGATATATTTTTTCATATCATAGATATAAGTGCTATTAATTTTGGCGTCGCAGGGGCGGCGCCCGTTCGCACAGACGGCTTGTGCCAAAGCGGCAGATACGACAAAAAGCAAGCACGCAGCCCAGCAGGCTTTTTGGATCGGAAGGTCTTTTGCTTCCAGCGGAATTGGACACATTTGGCAGGGTGGAACTATTGGGCAGTTTTGGATCTAAGTTAGACTGGGGCGCATCGTAAAAACTTAAAATTTAACCCTAAATGATGTAATTGCGTTGTCTGACGAAAAACCCCAAGAGTCTCCAAAAGGCAAGCAGGGCTGGACTGGAGCAGAGGCGGCGGAGTTGGCAAGAGAGGCGGCAAAGGCGGCAGAAACGAGGCTGGCCGCTGCAAAGGCAACAGTAGAGGCAGCTGCAAAAGAATACGAGGCGGCAGTCGAGGCGGCGGCAAAGGCGGCAGTCGAGGCAGAAAAGGAGTTTGAGGCAACTGCAAAGGCGGCAGTTGCAAAGTCAGAAGCAGTAAAAGCTGCAAACGAGGCATTTACCAATAAACGTAATCAAGAACGCATATTTAGGCGCGAGATGGGCGAGCCGGAATTTTTCCACACCAAGAAGGACCTAATTCCAGCAAGGCCGATTCTCACAGACGAAGAGCAAGAAGAGATTTCAAGAAAAGTTGAAATCCCAACAGATCAGGTCCCGGCCTACACGCCAAAACATGTACTCAGTCCTGAATTTGGCGGAGTGTCCAACTACGAGACCGGGATAAGTGGAATAGTAGCAGAGGCCAGGCAAAAACTCGACAGACTAAGAAGCGACCCCAATGCAAGTGTTGATGAGCTTGCCAGAGCCGAACAGGATCTCAAGTATTTGGATTCACTGCATGAAAACTTTTATTTTGGCATGAATGTTTTCCGCACAGCTAAGGGTGGAAGAGACAAGCTACGAGAATGAATGGTGATATAGTGAGCAAAGACAATTTCAAAGTCATCAACATCAGAGTCACTTTCAAAAACATTCCAATTCACAAGATAGAGAAATTTTCATTCAAAGATGTCGCGATGGCGTGTGAAACCTTTAAAAAAATTCCAGGCATCTCAGAATGCGTAATAGTCCAGACTGCGAGCAGAGTAGAGATATTCACTGTAAATAGCTTTGAAGGCGAAGAGGTGCCCGATGCAAGGAGGGACGAGGGCAAAGGACTCGTCTTAAATAAAATCAAAGAGACGTGGGTCTCGCTAACACAGCTGGATCAGTACGACATTGATCACTTTGACCAAATTCTCGAGGTGTACATGAACACCGATGTTTATCTTCACCTGCTAAGACTCGCGTCTGGCTTGGATTCAATAACGGTTGGAAACGAGACGATTCTTGAGGAATTAAAAGCCGCAATCTCATCCGCAAGGCAGGCCGAGACGTCAGGCAAAATACTCAACAGGCTATTTGACAGTTCCATACGAATCGCGACTCGCATCAGAGAGGCCACCGGAATCAGCAAGGGCGTGGTCTCGATTGGGAACATTGCAGTCAAGATTGCCGAAGAGAACGCAGGCCTGGACGCAAAGAAGCACGTTCTTATAGTAGGAACCGGCGAGACGGCGGCAATGGTTGCCAAGGCACTAAAGAAGAAGGGCTACCCATTTGACGTTTCCAGCATGTTCATTGAGCGCGCAACGGGCTTTTCCAAGATACTGGGCGGAAAACCAGTAGCGTTCAAGGACGTCATATCAGGATTCAACAAATTTGACATAATCTTTGTTGCCACCACTGCCGATTATTTCGTGATTTCTTACGACAAGGTAAGGATAGTGATGGAGAGCAAGAAGAGCGGGACGATGATATTGGACATCTCGGACCCAAGATCCGTAGACGAAAACATTTCTTCGCTGCCGGGAATCAAACTGATGTTCAGGGATCAGATAACAGAGATGGAGGAAAGAAACCTAAAGGAAAAGGAGGAAAAAATCATAGCGGTGGAGAAGATGATTGCCAAGGAAATTCCAATTATCGAGGCCACGATAAAGCTGCTTGGCCCTGAGCCCCAAGTAAGCGAAGTGTTTGCCAGCGTAGATGCACTAAGAAAAAAAGAACTTGAGAAAGCGCTGCAAAAGCTCGGAGAGACGGATGAGGAAAAAATCAAAATTATTGACGAGCTGACAAGGACGGTAGTAGAAAGCATTGTCTCAATACCTGCAAAGAGTCCAAAAAAAGCATCAGAATAAGACACATCGCAACTCATCACGCAAATTTTGAGTGTCCCAGAATGAAAGACTCTTTGTTGCCGCATTTGTAGCAGGCATGAATTCCCGCTGTTCATAAAATAAACGAAACAAATTATATACTATCAATTTTTACCGTGATCAATTGGTAGCGTTAATCTGTAAGGACTATGGGTTTGAGTGCGAGTTTATCGCCAGAGGTAGCGATATTTCAAAGGTAATCGAGGAATACAGCAAGCATTCTGCAGATGAACACGGAATCGAATACTCCAAGGAAGCCCTGATGCAGTTCATAATAAGGAAAGGCTAGTCTGCCCAGATAATCAAGTAAGTTTTTGGTAAAATAAAAAACAGTTTGGAAGTGCTAATCCTAAACTTGTGTTGGAGACTATGCAAATCAAACATTGCACGGGTCTGAAATATGACTAACCGTATGACTCGTATTTTACTTCAAAGCTGTCGTCTTCGCGCTTGTCGTGATAAGTCACAAAGCCTTGCGGTCCCAAAAAGTCCATGACGCCGTCGATTGTTCCCTGCCAGCCGCATATGTAGAAACTAGTGTTTTCTGTTGTAATTTTTTCTCCGACGAGCTCCTCCAAGGGCGACTTGCCCCCGTCACGCGCCCTTAGGAAATTTTCAACTCTGCCTGTCTGGCCCTTCCATGCCCGGTTGAACCATTCTTGCGGGCGGCTTATTGCTGCGCGGTATTTGAAATTCCACTTGTCCTTTCCACGGTCCAGACTGTCTTCTTCTAGTTTGGTAAAGGTGTCCCTATAGCTTAATTCGTCAATATAGCTGGCGCCGTGTAGAACGACGACTTCTCTTTTGTCCCCCACAGCATGAAGATGTTTTGCAAAGCTTACAAAGGGCGCAATTCCGGTACCGCCGCCAATGCAGACAATGCGCCTATCATCCTTGCGGCCATCGTGCAATCGCTCATTAATTGTCAGGGCGTTGCCGGTAGGCAGCCCAAGAGTCACCTGATCCCCCTCACACGCATAAAACATCTGGGTTGTAACACGGCCAGGCAGCGGTTTTCTGACCCACCTAATTACAAACTCATAGTATTTTCTGTTCTCAGGATGCGATGCAAGCGAGTATGCTCTTCGGACCGTCTTGTAATTTTCAGATATGACTGGAATGCCAAGTGTGATGAATTGGCCTGCCTTGTAATTTGGTATAACTCCGTCATTTGGGACTATGCGGAAAACCACGAGATCTTCCTTTAGTAATTGAACATAAGTGATAGTTGCTTTATTCTCTACGACCACGTTGGATTAATTCCATCTCCAGTGGTTAAATATTTTATGATATCATAGCCGGAGGTCGTTTTTTCAAATTCCCATCCAAGTTTTTGACCAAAGACAATTGGATCTTATTGGTTACGATGGACGGCAATCAGGTTTTGACCAAAGTTTGTTGGACCAGACA
>DATIGB010000065.1:0-6767 GCA_035454985.1 Candidatus Nitrosotenuis sp. | reverse complement strand
TCCGCCGCCGATGTGATCCAGCGTTACGTCGCCTGCAAAGAGATGCGCAGCCCCGTGCTCGGAATCAACTCCGAATCTTTCGTTGATTATGTCCTCTGGCAGCTTTATGGTGACCTTCACTCCCTGGTACAGCTGCGCAGGAGAGAACTTGGGCCTCGCACCTGTCATGTCGGCGACCTCGGAGTTTACGCCATCTGCTGCAATGACTGCCTTGACTTCGAACTGGTCAAGCTCATCTGTGGTAACTATTGTCCTGTCTCCCTCCCAGGCAATTGAGTTGACATGCACTCCTGAGACTATGCCCCCGCCGTACTTTTGCGCGCTTTCTGAGGCCTGGTCTGCAAACCAGCCGTTGAGTTTGTTGAGCAGGACGGAATATCCAAAGTTTGCCTCGTATTCGTGGGCCGCAGTAAGGTCCATTGAAAAAACTTTGTCCTTTGATGTCGCATGCAGGATGTATTTTGATATCTTTCTTTCAAACGGCGCGTCCTGAAAAAAGGCATCTCCATAGACATCCTCGACGTTAAAGACGCGGCCTTTCTTTGGTCTTTTAGAGTACAGTATTCCGCCTGAAACGTTTTTTGAGCCAACCTTGTTTCCTGACTCTAGCAAGATTGCTTGCTTGCCCAGGTTGGCTAGCTGTTTTAATGCAGCAAGCCCCGCAGAGCCGCCTCCAATTATCGCAACGTCGTATTTTTCCAAGGAATCACCCTATGCTGTGGCCGCCTGCGACTGGGCCTTGAACTCCTCAATCAGAAGCGGGATCACATCCTCGAGTCGGCCCTTTATGAAAATGTCAGATTCGCCCTTGATTGGCGCCTCAGTATCTGGATTTATTGCAACTACAAATGCCGAGTCTTTCATTCCCGCAACGTGCTGCATGGCGCCACTGATGCCGACTGCAAAGTATACGAGCGGGCTTATCTTTCGGCCGCTGGTCCCAATCACCCTGTCTGGGATCATATATTCTGAAGCAACAGACTGGCTTACAGAGAACGGTTTTTTTGAGATTGGCAGCGACACACCGATTTGTCCGCCAACCTCCTTTGCCAGGCGCTCTATCAGCTTGATGTTTTGCTCAGGCGACTCTTTTATTCCCCTGCCAAAGCTCACCACCGCCTTGTGGCTGTCAAAATCCACCTGGCTTTTTATTATTTTTCTTGAGAGGACCTTGACACGGAGATCGTTCTGATCTATTTTTGGCACATACTCGATGACGGCGCCTTTTCTTTTTTCGTCTGGTGTGATTGGCTCAAAGACCCCCGGAATTATGCTGCACGATTGCGGGTGGTAGTCACGCGCAATTGCGGGGTTTATGTTGTCAAGACATAGGATCGTAGTCCACAGGAATCCGGAAAAGTCAGGCCGGTACATCTCTAGTGTTTTTTTGTACACCACCGGCTTGCCGTTTGTTTTTTGTTGGTGTGTTATCTCCAGGTCGCTGATTTCCAGCTTGTTGATATCAGACGCAAGGCCAGCCTCCAGCTCTGCAAGAACTGTAGACGAGAGGTGTCTGCCAATGCTGTCGGCTGCAAAAAACATGTAGCGCGGCAGCTTGAACTGATCGGCATATTTTGGCTCGATTTTTCCTGCAAGCTCCTTGTCCCTTGCCATTTGGCTGATCACCTTTGTGTATACAGTGTTTCGAATCTCCTTTAGATCCGGATTGTCAGCAACAACAACGGTATCTGCGCCTGCCCTGATCAGCGATTCTGAGATGTCCTTTATGTTTTGGCCAAGCAGTATTGCGACCACTTTTTCTGACGAATCGTTTTGCTTGTTGAACTTATCAAACAGTCGCCTTGCCTCGCCTAGCATCTCAAGGCTCACGTTGATGAGCTTGCCGTCCTGTACCTCCATCACCACATACACGTGCCTATAGTCGCCTTCAGTCATTTTATCACCATTGCCGACAATGCCTCTCGAATCTTTGATACTGCTTTGCGGATGTGTTCTGGGTTTGTACCATCCAGCACCTCTGCCTGTCTTTTTGCCTGTCCCTTTGGGATCCTCTCTACTTTGTACACTATTGTGGGCGAGCCGGGCAGTCCAACCAGTGTTCTGTCGGCTTCGAGCTGATCCACGTTGAAGACATGGAGATAATGCTTGTAGTTTTTTGATCTGGCCTCAGATTCCTTTCTGTACTTTGCAAACGATAGCCTCTCCGAGACAGCCCTAAAAATCGACTTGTAGGAAGGATCAATTGTGATGAATACGGGCAGCGGGGCCTCTACCTCCTCCACCACGTCATAGAATCCCTGCAAGGAGACCAGTCTTTTTGCCTTGACTGTTCTTGTCTCCAAGTCCACCTCGTAATCGATTACGTTTCCCAAAAATGTAAAGCCCAGCTTCCATGCAGTCTGCGGGCCTGTCTGCCCCGTTTCCCCGTCAGACGCACGATGGCCTGAAAAAACAATGTCGATGTCCCCCTGCATCTTTCTTATTCCTGCCCTCAGCACCTCGGCTGTTGCCAGAGTGTCTGCCCCCGCAAAGATTCTGTCGCTGTACAGATGAAGCTCGTCGGCGTCACTTAGGTGCTGGGCCATCTGCAGCGCAAGTTCTGCTATCGGTGGGCCCATCGTTGCAATTGAGACTCGGGCGCCGTGTTTTACCTTGGCGTAAAAAGCGGCCTCGGCTGCTATGGCGCTGTGCGGCCCCAGGGTGTTTTTTGTTTCCGCCCTGTTCAGCGTCCCATCGGCGTTATAGCTGATGCTGCCCTCAGAAAAGTCAGGTTCCAACTTGATGATGACTGCCACATTTAGCTGGCCCAAAGCCACATAGTAAGAGACGCTCTGATGTTTATGTTTTGTTTAATTTGAAATCCAAGGAATTTTGTTTTCAAACAAATAGGCGGTAGGTAAGTGTTGCTAACTCTTACCGATTGTTACCAATGCATACACTGCAAAGCCACCTAGTGGAATTTTGAAGAATGTTCCTGGACCCACTCTATAATGTTCAGGATACTCTTTATGTGACCCTGCATGCGCCAGTCGTCTTCTATGCTAACTAGCAGCATGTGGCCGTTTGCGAGCGGAACAGTTACTCGTGAGAGCTTTTCATATGTTGCCACTGCATATCTGCCCTTTCCAATCTTTGACGACAGCTCGTCTCGGAATTGCCAGCTTTCCAAGGCCCTTTTTAGCGATTTTTTCGTTTCGTCAAGGGAAAGCAGGTGTTCCTTGTTGTCCCTTTGGCTCGTCCAGAGAATTTTCCCGTTCTGATCACAGATCAATGAGAATCTTGCCTTTGGAACTCCTTCCATTACCAGATTCACGAGTTTTTCCTCGTCATCAACTATCTCTTTGTTTGTAGACATGCAATGAACACTGAAAATTCGATTAAAAGGATTGTCAGAGATTTTACTTACAAACGTTTGATTTTCTAGGAAAAAACTAAAAATAATTTACATTTAATTTGCAATTCCCATTAAAACCGATTAAAGGATTCTTGTACCAGCGCCACATCCTACCATGCTACAACAATGTGAGAATGCGAATTATTCAAGTGACAAGACCTGCCAGCACGGACACGTCTGGGACTTTGAGACAGTGCGAAAGTCGTTTTAATGCCAAAACCATACAACGCTCCAAATTGTATGCCCGGTCCCGTCAAGAGGCAAAAAAAGAATCCAGTGGGGAGCAGGCAAAAATTTAGGATTTGATCGATGTGCCGCAGCCACAAGACGTTCTTAGGCCGCGTAGATCAACATAGAACCGTACAAATTATAGTCGATAAATAGACAGGCTAATGGGTCTTGGAAGTTATTGGGGAGAGGTAATCGAGGTCTTACGGCAGATAATTCCAGTTTATGACAAGGTAAACAAGTACATCTCGCTTGGAAAGGACACGGAGCACCGAAACAGAGGAATCAAGGGCAGGGTGAGTCCTGGCGATTCAATTTTGGATGCGGGCTCGGGTTTTGGCAACATGTCAAAGACCGCAGCGAGAATCTGCGGCGGGAACATCACCATAACATTGTATGATCCGCTTGTCCCGATGCTGAAAAACACAAGCACTTTTTTTGAAAAGACTCCGGACTTGTCGTGCGGCGTATTTGAGCACATACCGTTCAGGGACGGACAGTTTGACGCAGTGCTATGCGGGTACTCACTGAGAGATGCAATAAACCTCAGAATTGCGATTTCAGAAATTCACAGAGTTCTAAAAAACGGCGGGCGCTTTGTCATAGTAGACCTGGGAAAGCCTGACAACCCGGTCATTCGTGCGGGTGTTTCATTGTATCTTAGGACGGTTTTGCCGCTTGTCGCATTGGCAGTAGGCGGAAGGCTTGGACTGAAGTTTGGAACCCTGTATGGAACGTTTAAGCGATGGCCCCAGAACAAAAAGCTGGAATCCCTGATTTTGGAGAGGTTTTCGCGCGTTGAATTTGAAAAGGATTTGATGGGTGGCGCAATAATGATCGCTGCATACAAATGAACAGGGTACTTGTCCTCCTAAACATCACCGGCCTTTTGATTGGCATATCATACGGAATGCACAATCCACTGGTTCCGATATTTGCAAAAAACGAGCTTGGCGCGTCATACACGGACCTGGGACTGATTGGTCTTGCAAACTTTATCCCGTACATATTCATTCCAGTTTTGGTAGGCGCACTGCTTGGCAGATTCAACAACGGCCGCATCCTCTCACTTGGAATAATCATAAACTCATCGTCGGTGTATTTGCTGTCCCTTGCAAGGTCTGTTCCAGAGGTGATGGCGCTAAGGGCAATGACTGGCGTCGCGCATGCGTTTTTCTGGCCACCTGCCGAATCCATCATATCAAATGAGAGTACGGAAGGATCCCGCATAAAGAACATTGCCAGGTTTACCGGCTTTTTTGTCAGCGGCTTTATGATAGGCCCGCTAATCGGGACGTTTCTTTTGGAAGGAGTTGACGCATCGTATCGGTTCTTGTTTCAGATTGCGACATTTGTCCTGGCGTCCTCCATAATATTTTCAGTTCAGGTTGCAAAAAAGCACACGTCTGTGCGGCGCGCCAAGATCTCGTTTTCAGGAATCAGGGAGATAACCAAGTTCCCACACGTAATTGCAATTTTGATTTATTGCGCATCTTCCTTTGGGATGATTTTGGCAATACATCCTGCCTTTTTGAACGACCGCAGCATGTCGGCTACCTCAATTGAGATATTGTATTTTGTGTTTGGGGCCTCCCGTGTGGCAACACTTGCGCTGGCAGAAAGACTCGCACTGCATACTGTAAAAACCATGGTCGCCTCAACGCTTTGTATTTCTGTGGGGCTTTTGATGTCGTTTTTTTCGCATTCCATCATACAGTTCGGAGTGGCAATGGCACTCATGGGATTTGGGTTTAGCGTGATTTTCCCACTGACGCTTGAAATAATCCTAAGAAAGGTCGGAAAGGAAACCACAGGAATGGCAATAGGAGCATACGAGACAACGTTTGGGGCAGGGTGGGCAATTGGGCCAATAGTGGCCGGCCTGATATCAGAGTTTTCTGGATACGCAGTCCCGTATTTGGTGTTCTTTGCTGCGGGGCTTGGAATTTCGGTAATGAGCGTAGTAAAAAGGAAGGCCCTAGAGCAGGCCAACTCCTAGTGAAGTCGCTTTCTAATTTGCAGAATCACAAACGCCGGAAGCGCAAAATACATTCCGACGTTTAGCATGATTATTCCGGCACCATATCCAAGCAGCTCCTGCTCCGAATCGGCGTGTGCAAAATTCAGTATCGATAGCGAGGAAAGCAGCGGGGTCAGTGTAGTTTTTACCACATCCTTAAACAACGGGCTTTGTCGTTCCCAGTCTGCCACAGTTGGGCTAAATGAATAATAGAATGCGTTGAATCCGTCCATGAATCTGGAGCCGGAATCGGACTTTAGCAGAACGCCGTCACGTATCTCCCTTAGGCCTTGCACCTGTGGAGCAAGCTCTGTCCCATAGGCAGCAGTGGCAACCAGGCATCCGCCTCCGCTCTTTTTTGTAACTACACAGACGCCGTTCTCAAGGGCTGTTCCTTCCCCACAGACTCCGACCTGTGGCGCTTCTACTTTGGGCTCTGGCAGTCCCACTACCTCATAGATTGATTTTCCTGGGAAATACTTGTCAAACCACTCCTTGAACGCCGGCTCGTTGTTGTATCTGTCAACATATGTCTGCGGGTCTTTGGTTGGGTCCGGGAATCCTGGAATTACAGACTGCACCTTTACAGGCTCTGGCAGTCCGACTATCTCATAGATTGATTTTCCTGGGAAATAATTGTCAAACAACTCCTTGAACGCCGGCTCGTTGTTGTATCTGTCGACATATGTCTGCGGGTCTTTGGTTGGGTCCGGGAATCCTGGAATTACAGATGTTGGCTTTTCTGCGGGAGGCGAGCTTGCCGTCTGCTCGTCTTTTGGCGTTTGGGTCGTTGTTTCAGTCTTTGGTGTTTCTATCTTTGGTGGCTGAAGTGGCGGCTGCACTGGCGGTGTGGTTGTGGTTGTGGTTGGTGGTGTGGTCGTTGGTGTCGGCGTAGTTGTGGTTGCTGCAGGTGATGACGGGTTCATCAGATCTGCAGCAGAAGGGCTGACAGGTGAGCCATCCTCAGAGTAATCGAAAAGCGTGAACTTGCCCTTGTAGCTTGGCTCCTGGTCATAAAATGCCGTAGCGTTGTAAACCCCCTTTTGTGTAAACTTTTTTGAGTATTTTGAGGAAGCGGTATCTACTGGATTAATTGTTATTACTCCGTCGGCATCTGAGGGGCCGCCGAGCAGCGCGATAAACTTGCCATCTGGGCCGTAAATC
>DATIGB010000064.1:0-5487 GCA_035454985.1 Candidatus Nitrosotenuis sp. | reverse complement strand
CGGAGGCTGCCTGTCTCAAATCCGCACTGGATGCCGGTGAGGTTTGTCGGGCCTGACTTTATTATTCTGGATAGATTTGGAATCAGTTTTTCGTCTGCTATGGCGCCTGCGAGTGTTCCGTGTGTCGGGTTTGTGTGGTATATTCCGGTCGACATTACGGCAGTGAAGAGATCTTCCAGTGCCTCCCTGTTTGGCTCCATCTGCTTGTTTGTTCGCGGATCCATTCCATAAACAAAAATGTCATCGCTGTGAATCCACGCGTTTCTCAGTCCGCCCTTTTTGATGTTGACCTCGATTTCGCGCTTTACTTTTTCAGGTGAATAATATCTCAATGAACGCAGTGTCACGTCGCAGAACTTGCATCCCCTGCCGCATCCCCGCATCACTTCGATCATTCCGTGCATGCTTGGCTCTACGATGTCAGGAATGTCCTCAAGTTCAGGCCTGTCCCAGAAGTTGACAAACCTTCCGTGGTATGTCTTGTCGTCCCGTTTGAACTCCTTGATGTCTACTTTGAAATCACTTTTTTTTCTAAACGGATTCATGTTGTCAAACTCGTTGTTAATCAGATAGTCAAAGAATCTGCCGGCGTGCCCGTCAATTTCCGGTGCAATTCCCCCGAGCTCCCCTTCCAGTATTGCATACAGGCCGTACTCTTCGATTTTTGCAGGGTCGTAGTTATACTGCCATGTGCCGGATGCCCCTGCGATTACGCGGGCCTTGCTTCCGTTCTTTTTCTTTGCCTCGTTAATTTTCATGTGAAGTTCCCTGTTGTAAAATTCGTCATACGACATTTGCTTTCTGCCATATGTGAAAGTCATTGTGACGGGGCCCATTCCAAGCGGGTCCATCTCGTATGTCCCAACCACCTCGGTTTCAGGTCCGATGAACTGGTCCACATAGTCGGGGTGTGCCACCACTACGTCCTCCCGCTTGTAGCCATCGCGCAAAAGTCCCGCCTCCACTTTTCGCAGCCCGTATGGCGCATAGTTTGCAACTCCGTTTGTGTGGGGAATCGGCTTGCAGATAAAATCAAACAAAACCCGCGGCGTTACCTGGTTTTTTAAAATCTTGTACCAAAAACTGCTCTTGTCCCGGTTTGGGTCGATTGCCGGCGCGCAGCCAAAGAACGTCGCAAGTGAAATTCCGCGATAGTTCGACATCAGCGTCCGATCTGCTGTCAGTACAATCTTTGGGTGACCCATATCTCTCTTAGCGGATTCGCTTTTCATTTATTTTAAACCTTTAGGTGCGATCAGGCATTGAATTGGCATCTTTTGGCCAATTGCGGGCCCAGTCAGTAGTTTTCCAGCATGCCAGACTTGGTTCTGTGGGTGTGGCCAAATTCCCTGCTCTTTGCAAGAAAGTCCCCGTCAAAGACCGTCCCGTCATGGCACACAAGGCTTTCATCCATGCAACAGCTGCCGCAGATTCCAATTCCGCACTTCATCATTCGCTCAAGGCTTGCTTCAACGAACATTCCCCTTGAGTTTGCCATTTGCACTACCTTGTACATCATTATCTCAGGTCCGCAGGTGTAGACCCCGTCGAACTTTGTGTCCCGAAGCAGCTCCTCCATCACATCTGTGACAAATCCCTTTTTGCCATACGAGCCGTCCTCGGTGCATGCTATGACTTGGTGTTTGTTTTTTGCCAGAATCTTGTTTGCCATGTCCTCAAAGAACACCTCGTCTTTTGTCTTAGAGCCCATCAGTATTGTCACATCGTTTGTAGGCTTGGCAAATTTTGCAAGCCTCAGCAGGGGAACCAGTCCGGTTCCGCCGCCGACTAGAAGTATTTTTCCGTCCTTTATTCTAAACGAGTTTCCGTATGGGCCGCGGACTCCAATTTGGTCTCCAACCTTTAGGTCATACAGCGCAGTCGACGACACGCCGCGCTTTCTGACGGTAAACGCGGCCTTGCCCTCATCTGACACCATGACACTCATCGGCAGCTCGTTTACTCCGGGAATCCACACCATCGCAAACTGGCCGGGCAGAACGTTTGAGAGTGCTGCATCGGAAAACACAAGTGTCCTCACAGTAGGAGTCTCGTCAATTATTTTTTCAATTACTCTGATTGATGATCTTTTAGAAATTTCTTGCAAGTCCCACCATTTCCTGAATTTTTGAGAATCCTTTTTTCTTCATGTAGTTTGCAATGCCGTCGTTTACCTCGGAGAAGACATCAATCCACCCGTCCCCCACCGCACTGCCAATTTGCACAGCGGATGCGCCGGCAAGTATGAACTCTACTGCGTCCTCCCAGGTCGACACCCCGCCGCACCCAATTACCGGAATATTGTATTTTGAGCAAATCTCGTAGACACACCTCACCGCCACTGGCTTTATTGCAGGGCCTGAGAGTCCGCCGATTTTGTGGCTGAGAAGCGGCCTTTGCGTCTCAACGTCGATTCCCATTGCGCGAATCGTGTTGATTGCGGTGATTGCGTCGGTTCCCCCCTCCATTGCCGCCCGCACCGTATCAAGATAGTTTGTAGTGCCAAGCCCCACCTTTGATATCACGGGCACCCCCGTCATCGATTTTACCTTTCTTACTATTTTTGTGACAAGACTCGGGTCGTCGCCCACCTCAAGGCCGACCTTTTCCACGTGTGGGCATGACAGGTTCAGCTCGTACGCCGCAACGTGGACGTTTTCAAACTGCCTGACCATAAACTCAAAGTCTTCCTCTACAGAGCCCACCAGGCTCACAATTATCGGGATTGTTTTGTTTGGTGAAATCATTTTTGCAAAATACGGGGCCCCCGGATTTGAGAGGCCAACTGCGTTTAGGTAGCCGCCCTTTATTCCCACGATTGTGGGGTTTGGGTATCCCTCCCACGGCTCCTTGCTGAGCGACTTTGTTACAACCGCTCCGGCGCCGCTTTTGTAAATTCTTGAGAACACCTCAAGGGATATGCCAAGAATTCCTGACGCTAGCATTGTCGGCCGCTCAAGCCTCAGCGTTCCTATTTGCGTGGAAAGATCAGGGCTCACTTGATTGAGTTTGGCTTATTGTCTTATAATGCTTCATGTGCGCAAAATCATTGTTACCTTTTTTAATGAGAAGATGAAAGAGTGCTCATGCATTTTGTTATGTTGACTGAGCTTGGCATTTTGGTTTTGGACAATGAAAAGCCGGTAAAATCATTTCCGTTTGATCAGCCGGCAGCCGAGTTTATCAAGTTGAGGGAAGGGATAATCGGATCAAAGGCGATAATTGACTTTTTAAGAAAATTAAATCTTGGGGTCGGCGTAAACGAGGAGCCCCTCCTGAAGATTCTCAAAAAGGAGGGAATCGAGTCGCAGCTGATGAGCGAGTCCGAGATTGAGAAAATCCAGTCGTCAAAGCTGGCAATAATGATCGAGGCAGGCCTTGCAAAAAACCAGGGCGAGCTCATGGCAAAGCTGCGGGACTTTGCGCTGCAGCTTTCGTCTGCAAAGGTAACAGAGATTTCCCAGAGCCCGGACCTGCACATCATCCAGGGGATAAAGGCACTTGACGAAATCGACGTGATGATGAACGGTTTGTCGTCCAGACTTCGAGAATGGTATGGTCTGCACTTTCCGGAGCTTGACAATATCATAGACAGCATCAACGGGTATGCGCAAATAGTATTGGCAGGAAAAAGGGACGAGCTCTCAAGAAAGGTCTACGAGGACGCCGGGTTTCCCGAATCCAAAGTAGAGATGCTGTCAATAATCCAGGGAAAGAGTAGGGGCGGCGACATCTCCAAAGAAAACATGGCAATAGTCCAGGCCATCGCAAGACAGATCCTAGAGATGGCAAAAGTAAGAAAGGAAATTGAGGCTCATGTTGAAAACGAAATGAAGACAATTGCTCCAAACCTTGGCGCAATTCTGGGAACTGCAGTCGGCGCAAGGGTTCTCTCAAAGGCAGGAAGCCTCAAGAAACTCGCATCGATGCCGGCAAGCACCATCCAGATAATGGGCGCAGAAAAGGCACTGTTCAGGGCGCTAAAGACTGGGACTGCACCTCCAAAGCACGGAATACTCTTCCAGCACCCAATAGTCCATGCCGCACCAAGATGGCAGCGGGGAAAGATGGCGCGCGCAATAGCTGCCAAGGCAGCAATTGCGGCCAGAGTCGACATGTATGGCGCAGGGCTAAACCAGACGCTGCTTGAAAAGCTAAACGTCCGCGTAACTGAAATCAGCGACAAGTACAAAGAGCCGACAGAAAGGCCGGCGCAGCAGTACCAGAGGTTTGACGACAGGCCAAGGGGCGGTTACGGTTCAAGGGGTCCACGCAGGGACTTTAGAGGAAAAGACCGCAGACAGGGCGGCGGAGGCCGTGACTTCAAGTCCGGCGGAAAGAGAAAGCGATTTGGAAGAAGAAAGTGAGTCGGTCTTTTGGTTCAAAGTCGAAGGGCAAAAAAGACTGGCAACAGTAAACTATGTTGAGGGAAACCAGGTCTACGGCGAAAAGCTGATCAAAAAAGGCGGGGACGAGTACAGGGTTTGGGATCCGTTCCGAAGCAAGCTGGCTGCCGCACTGACAATCGGCCTTGACGTTTTTCCAATAAAATCAGGGACCAAGGTTCTGTACCTTGGCGCATCCACAGGCACCACTGTGAGCCACATTTCCGACATTGTTGGGTACAGCGGAATCGTCTTTTCGGTGGAGCACGCAAGCAGAGTTGCGCGCGACTTTTTGGACAGGGTTGCAAGCCACAGGCCAAACGTCGTCCCAATACTCCAGGACGCAAGGCAGCCAAAGAACTATTTTTCAATATACGGAAAAGTTGATGTCGTGTATTCTGACATAGCGCAGCCGGACCAGACGGAAATAGCCATAACAAACTGCAAGATGTACCTAAAGGACGGAGGGTACCTGTTTTTGGTCATCAAGGCCCGCAGCATCGACGTGACCCAGGCCCCAAGAAAAATAATTGAAAACGAAATAAAAAGACTCGAGCCGAATTTTGAGTTCATACAAAACATCGACCTTGCCCCGTACGACAAGGACCATGCCCTGGTTGTGGCAAAATACCTCGGAAAAGGCTCAGCTTGAAAGTATCATTCTTACCGGGGCCCAGCTTTTGCGGACAAACGCCGGCACCTGCCCCTGCGCCAAAAACCAGTCCCTCACAAACTTGACAGTCCTAGAATCGGACGGATAGCCGCTCCCAATCGGGTACAGGCTGCCTATCTTTTCAATTGCCCTGTCGCGAGTAACCTTTGCTACAATGGATGCGGCAGACACCACGACAAACCTGCTGTCGGCGTGATGGTATGACCTTACCTTTCCTGTTTTGCTCAGACTGGTGATTTCCCTCCCAAACCTGTCCGGGTTTACGTCGCACGAGTCAACATACGATATTGAGGGCCCGAGTTTTTTTATCACCCGCGCCATGTGGACTGCCTCGAGGTGATTCAGCTGGTGCCTGGCAACAGAGTCGTCTATTGTCTTTGGGGTTGCCTTTGATATCGCATAGTCGTCGACTAGGCGGATTATTTTCTT
>DATIGB010000063.1:0-2994 GCA_035454985.1 Candidatus Nitrosotenuis sp. | reverse complement strand
CTAGGCATGATTCCAAGCGTAATAGATACAGTCGTCTTTGTAAAGGACGGATTTGTCTCAAAAGTTTATGACCTGAATCTTAAGGTAAAGGTGCCGTCCGGAATGGTGGAGCAGGACCTAGCAAGGCCCGTGATCGAAATTCGCGACTTTGAAACAGGCACACTGGAATATGAGATCTACACGTTTGGCGAAGAAAACGTAATTGTTCCAGTCTCGCAACAAGAAGCCAAGTCCGGAATTTACAAACTGGCAGAAGAAAAAATTAGAGAAACTCTTCGGAGATTTGACCCAAATCCTGAAATCGAAATACTGTCTGATAGCGGAATCCGAGTCCGCGTCAGAAAGGACTCGATGCCATCCATAATCGGAAAAGGCGGGGCAACAATTAACGATCTTGAAAAAATACTACACATTCACATCAACGTGGAACCAAAGGATCTAAAAGGACCTGAGGATTCGTATTCGCATTCCAGCCAGGACTCGACGCCGTTTGATTTTTCAGAATCTGGAAACTCTTTACTGTTCCAAGTGGACAAGAAAAACAATGGTCTGTTTGCAGACATTTACGTGAAAGGCGACTATGTTGCGACTGCCCGCGTGGCAAGGCATGGAAAAATAAAAGTCTCAAAGCGCTCCGACGCAGGAAGGCGCATAGCACGGTCGGCTTTTTCAAAAAATGACATCGAGGTAATTCTTAAAGATTCTTGAAACTCTCAAGGAATTTCTGGTTTGATTTCAAGTGCGTGATGAATTTTCGTAGCTGCTTGATCGTCTTTGGATTCAGGTGGTGCTCTATTCCTTCGGCGTCTTGGTTTGCAGTCTCGTGCTCGATTCCAAGTATCTCAAAAAACTCTAAAAGCGTGCTGTGCTTTTGCCTTACCGTATCTGCTATGTTTTTTCCCTTTGCAGTTAGGTTGACTCCTTGGTATTTCTCATAGTTCAGAAAGCCGCCCTTGTCTAGCCTGTGAAGCATCTTTGTGACGCTTGGGGCACTGACATTGAGGTATCTTGAGACGTCTAGCGTCGTGGCATATCCTTTCAGCTCGACTAGTTCCGAGATGACCTCTAGGTAGTCCTCGATTCTTGCCGACTTTGGCTTGGCTGATTTATGGGCAGCCTTTATGGACTCGAGCCTGATTTCTCCCTTTTTCTCCAAATTGGTTTGTAAGTAGAAGCGTGTCTTATAACCTAGTCTGTGGGTATTGGGTGGCGCGTTGTTATTTGATCTTGACTTGCATGTGACTGATCTTTTGGTTTCGAACTTAACTAACGCCGTCTAAAATAGTGCTAGGCATGGATGAGTACCAGAAACGACTGCGCATGTTGAAATTGGCCTCGGAATCCGTAAAAAGGCGCACCGACATTTACTCGGAAATATCTGACATTGATAACAGGAACACTGCAAAGTCGATGTCTGCCCTGCGTAATGCCCCAGATCCGGGAGGAAAGATGCAAAAGGTTGGCTTTATCATATTTTGGATTCCAGAGCCAACCGGCATAACCAATGCAATCGGGGCCCCGATGATACTTGCCGGTAAATATCTTGAGAAAAGATACAACGGCTCAACCCTGCACGACATAGGAAAAACCACCAAGAACCACGCCCACACAATTTCCAACTTTAAGGACGCCGTGTTTTAGGCTGCACTTGGTTTTTAATACCTGGTAATTTTTTCACTCTCAATGGCAACGCGCGCCCAAATTCTAATACCAATTGGAATTGCGGCAATAATAATAGGCGTAGTTGGAATTGCGTCAATTCCAAAGGATGCCAAGCTTGAGCAAGCCCAGTTTCCAAGGGGAATAGTAAAAATCGGTGATGTCACATTACAAGTCCAAATTGCTGACACGCGGCCACTGCAGACAAGGGGCCTGATGTTCCAGGAAAAGCTCCCGTATGATCAGGGGATGTTGTTTGTTTTTGATGATGAAAACATACGTTCCATGTGGATGCTAAACATGCAGTTTGCGCTGGATGTTATCTGGCTTGACGCAAACGGCAAAGTAGTCTACATTCACAAAGACGCGCAGCCCTGTAAATCCGCAATTGAAACTGCCGCTTGCACGTTTACAAATGGGAAAAATGCAAAATATGTTCTTGAAGTGACATCTGGCTTTGTAGACAAATATAAAATCACGGAAAACTCCAAGCTGGAAATAATTTCCATCTGATCTGTTGGAAAGGCTTATCTGTAGAATGCGGCACTGACAAAAAATGAACAAAAAGGTTCTCTATGTCGGAATTGCACTTGCAGCAGTAATAATAACAATATACATTGCATCCTCTAGCGCCAATGCTCCGGCGCCAAACATTCCTACCTCCAAATATCTTGCAAACAATCTGGTCTTAAAACAAAAATTGTCTGAGCAAGGAATATCGATGTCGTCGCCCATCCAACTGCGAACCCCCGACGACATCAAGCAATACTGTTCTATTTTTGCAGATAGCAACAAACAAAAACTTGTCGAGTACTGCACGTCGACGGAACTAAAGGACAAGGATGGCAATTTCCTTGGAAACATCCACATGGTGGGGCTAAAGGATGTCCCGCAAATGGTTCTTGTATTGATCCAGACCGATCCGTACATGTCTCAAATTGGCTCAGTCAAAAGCATCTTTGACACTGTGACGCAGGAGCTTGTCTGCAAATGCTGGGCCGACGTAAAGCCGGATAATTTTGCAAATGTTGGCAGCTGGGTTGACGGATTGCGCCAATTTCACACTTCTGACACAAAGCCACACAGCAAATCAAAGCAGATTGTCCTGGATGGAAAAACCCTGCAGCTTGAACTTACGACCAATACCCAGGGCTATCTCTGGCAACTCTATATCTATAACTAGTGTCTGTTTGTTTTGCACAAACAGGCTATTAATAGGAATGAATATGGGCGTGATCTGGGGATTTAGGGGATTATGAACGGTACGGCAAATATTGATAATTTTTCATACGATGAATTGCTGGACAGGATAAAAGATCTGGAATTGGAAAAACA
>DATIGB010000062.1:0-2720 GCA_035454985.1 Candidatus Nitrosotenuis sp. | reverse complement strand
ATCCTTGTGCCTCTCAGATGCAACCACGACGTAATGATACCCGTACGCAGGCTCGCTGTAGAGCGGCCTATCGGAATACGAGTTTTCTGCAGAAACGGACACTGCCGGAATCTTGCTTTCAAAAACCCTAACTGTCCAGTCTTTTACGTAATTGTCATCGCTGTCCTGCAGTCTTTGCAGCATGCCATCCTTTGCAACAAGCGACAGGAGTGAGGGGTTGGTCATCGATTCGTTGCCAGGACAAAAGGGGCATTTTTTTGATTCTTCGTTTTGCTCTTCGCTTTGGGAGACGATGACGAATCTTTCCGATACGTAGTCTTTTCTCATGCTCCCCATAATCGATAGTATGAATACGTGCGAGTTAAAACCTTTTCAACGATCGCAGTTTTGACAACAGGGTTCGATCACATCATGCAAAGTTTAAAGTGATCTTGGATCAGCACCAAGGCAAGGGGATAACTATAGCTGCCAGTAATGTAAAAATAATTTATGTTCTGCTTGACGGCGTAGGAGATCTGCCCCATCCGGATCTACAGGGAAAGACCCCGCTGGATTTTGCCCACACCCCAAATCTGGACAGGATGACAAGAAACGGGGCAATGGGAGAGGTGATTTCTGTTGGAAAGGGAATCGCGCCGGAATCAGACATCGCGGTTTTTAACATGCTTGGATACAAATTCCAGCACGCAGAATATGCCGGGCGCGGAGTGATTGAGGCAATAGGAACTGGGATTGACTTTAAGGACGGCGATTTGGCTTTGCGCGGAAATTTTGCCACGCTGGACGACGCCGGAATCATCACAGACAGAAGGGCTGGAAGGAAAATAGAAAGAGAGGATGCGCTTGCAGTGTCAAAAGAAATTGAAAATAGAATCAAGTTTTCAGATCCAAACGCGTCGGTTGTTGTAACACCGACAATAGGCCACAGGGTTGTTGTAAGAATACGATGTAACGGAAAGACGCTTTCTTCTGAGATTACCAATACAGATCCTGCCTACGCACGCGTGGACGGAATGGGAATCGCAAAGGCAGTTGGGGATTATTTCAGAATAGAGCGCTGCCTGCCGCTAAAAGACATTCCAAACTCCGCATTAACTGCAACCCTGGTAAATGAATTCACAGAGCAGTCCTTGAGAATAATGAGGGAAAGTGCAACCAACCAGAAAAGAAAGCGGGAAGGGAAAAAATTACTAAACAGCATTCTTTTGCGCGATGCTGGAAACCATTACCCAAAAGTTGTTCCAATAAACGACCTATACTCTATGAGATTCTCATGCATTGTCGATATGCCAGTCGAGATAGGAATAGCCGAAATTTTGAAAATGAAGACGTTCAGTGCTGGTGGACTTACAGACTATGAAGAAAAGGCGCAGGTTGCGGCAAGAGCAATGGAGACTGAAAACGCCATATACGTTCACCTCAAGGGGCCAGACGAGTTCGGTCACGACGGGGACGCACTCGGGAAAATGAAAAACATTGAGGAGATAGACAAGAGGTTCTTTGGAACTGTTTTAGACAACATCGACACCAGCAAGGTGGCAGTGGTGGTGTCAGCGGATCACTCAACACCATGTATCAACAAGGGGCACAGTGACGATCCAGTGCCGGTTCTTGTTTCAGGTGATTCTGTAAAAAAAGACAACAGCTCTAGATTCACAGAGATGAATGCAAAAATTGGAAGTATCGGGCTTCTTGAAGGCGCACAGGTCTTGAAGACCGCCATACAGATGCTCAAATAGAAAACAGCGAGATTCTTCCGGAATTTATTATTGTCCTCACTTTGCTCTTTAGGGCATCAACGTTGATGTCATAGTACATTCCACCAGATTTGGCAAGCTTGTCAAGTGCGCGACCAAGAACTGAAAGACATATGCTGTTTTCAAATTTTTGATAGTGGACAAGTGCTGCCGCGACCAGAATTATTCCCTGGACTAGATCACGCTCTCCTTCGTAGCATTTTTTCCATACCCCCTCAAGAACCTCATGGCACTCCCAGAAGCGTTCGTCATTGAAATATGAGATTCCAAGCTTGACTGCATCCTCTTTTTCTATGTGTTCTTCTACTATGTGCCGTGCATGATCGAGCGGTGCAATGGGCTTTAGGTTGAATACCAGCTCGTCCAGCTTTGATTTGTCAATAGTGACGTCAAATTCTATGTATTTGGTTGAGACACGTGAGTCTCGAATTATGGTATTTGCCACCGAGCACACCTGCCTTGCCTTTGTAAGCAAATGACCCGAGTCTTCCGGCACAAACCTAGTATTTTTCAAATGCAACATGTATCTGTCCATACCATTCCAATTGGGCTTTTTTCTTAAATCTCTTCTTGAGCAACAATTGAAAGTTTATATGAAATAGGAAAACGAGTTGGAATACATGTCAATGATTGAAACGCTAAGCGATGTAAACAACACGTTTCTCTCAAGAAGAGAGATAACTTGTACGTTCAGAGGCCTTGGCGGAAAACTCAAAAAATTGGAGGCAGCAGACATGATTTCAAAACAGTTCAAGCTTGACGGCAAAGTGGTGATTCCAATAAACATGAAAAACCACAGCGGCAGGCCGGAAATAACAGGAATATTCTACGTGTATGACGACGAGGCTTTGGCAAAAAGACAGGTCAACCCAGTCATTTTCACAAGACTCGACAAGGCAAAGGCTGCAAACGCACCACCTGAGAGCAAAGAGGAGCCAGCAGCGTAATGGCTGGAAAAAAAGC
>DATIGB010000061.1:0-7814 GCA_035454985.1 Candidatus Nitrosotenuis sp. | reverse complement strand
GATACACAATCCTTAAGGAAGTTCAGATGACTGAAAAAACTGCACGGCGTCTTGCAAAAATCACTAACGTGCTGTAATTAAGCTGCTTTGGTTTCTTTTACTTCGGGAGCCTTGGTTTCTGCCTTTTTATTGGCATAGCTTTCAATAAAGTTGATCTTCTCTAGACTTGGTATGAACTTGAACAGATCAATCTGAGTAAAGTGTTTTATTACTCGCAAGCCTTCTGCACCAAAGATTTCTTCAGGTATTGTGACATCAAGTATTTTGCCGTTTAATTTAGATACTATCTTTGAATCCTCAACCGGCAAGTGTCTTTTTAGAATCGCGGTTATTTTATCTTCATCAGATTCAAGTGATTTTATGATATTCACATCATAGGTGATCGTCTTTCCGGCAAATCTGTGGTTAAAGTCAACTTGGACTCGACCGGATCCAATGAATCTGACTACTCCGACCTTTTGGTCAACCTCTATGGTGTCGCCAACCGTAACTTTGTCCACATCTTCACCTAATTTTCGTAGTGGAATCATTCTTACCTTTCCTGGATCGCGATCACCAAATCCCTTGTCAGGCGTGACATCTACTGTGAGTTTGTCACCTGCTTTTGCATTTGCAAGTGCGTCGTCTAACCCTTTGATTACCCATGATTCTCCAACAGAAACAAGTTTTGGCTGATACTTGGCATTCTCTTCGAAAATAGAGTGTTTTTTCGCCTCATCCGCAACCGTTGTTTCAAAAACCTGGTTTGCGTCTTTTACTTTTGCGGTATAATCAATTAGAATAAGTGAACCTTTAGCGAAAGTCAACGCGATCCGTCATCGGATTTCCTTATATTAAGTTAAGGCGAAACTAAAGAGGTTTCAGTTTTTCTTCAGCTACTCTAAGTGCATCCGGATTAGTTTTGTAACCCATCATGTCAAGCGTCGAGGAGATGGCAGAGATTGTCCTCATGACATGATATTTGTTCACCTCTCCCATGCAGCCAACTCTGAACACTTTGCCTTTTAGATTTCCAAATCCGCCTGCCACTAGCACACGGAATTTTTCTGATAGCGTGTTTCTGAATTTTTTATCCTCTAATCCTTCCAAGTAATTTAGTGCAACAACCACCGTTGAGCGAGCATCTTCTTTTGCAAAGGGAGTGAGCCCGATTGCGCTTAGCCCTGAGTATAACGCTTGAGAGCAAATTCTGTGGCGTCTGATTCGTGCATCGAGCCCTTCTTCCAGAATTATGCTCAGCGCCTCTCTGTATGCATACAGCAATGGGAGTGCTGGAGTAAACGGAGTGTGCTTTGCCTCTTCATAGTACTTGAAATATCTTGATAAGTTGAAGTACATTGTGTTTGGGGGGTTTTCCATCATGTATTTTTTTGCTCTCTTGTTTACTACAATCGGCGAAATTCCGGGAGGTGCAGCAAATGCTTTTTGTGCACCCGTCATACAAACATCGATTCCCCACTTGTCAACATACAGCTCTTCTCCACCAACAATTGAAACGCCGTCTACAACATAGTAAGAGTCGTTACGTGCAGTAAGATCCTTTATCCTGTCTAGATATTTTATCATAGTTCCAGTGGAAGTTTCATTCCATACGCAGTAGAAGGCCTTGACATCCTTATTGTTGTCAAATGCAGCCTTTACATCATCAAAAGTTGCGTTGGTTCCAGGCGTAGTCTCTAGCTTTATTACATTTGCGCCAGCCCATTCTAGCATCTGGGAAAGTCTACCACTGAACTCTCCGTTGACAGGAATTATTACCTTGTCACCTTTTTTAATCAAATTTATGACGCTTGCCTCAACGGCACCAGTACCGGATGCGGACAGGCAAACCGCCTCGCCATCTGTACGAAATACTTGCTTTGTTTTCTCTACTGCATCTTCGTATAACTCTACAAAATCGTCGCTCCTGTGATTTATCATCGGAGTGATCATTGAGCGCATTACTCTTTCCGGCACATTTGTTGGACCGGGTAACATGACTAAATATTCCAAATAATTTCGCCTGAAGGGATGTTTTAGTGGCTTTATTTATAATTAAAGATTCGCCAGTCTGTCTTTGGCGTTGATCTTTAGCAATACTTTCTTTGTGCCTTCTGGAACTAATCCAAACCAGTCCATACCGTCTCTGATCCTGACTCGAATGTCAGTACCGGACAAAACCTCCCTTTGCTTTAGTGGGACTGAAATTATCTTGATTCCGCGTTTGCCAAAAAGCGTATGTGTGAATTCGTCATTTGAAAATACCACATCATATTTTGGAACTATTTCGTCTATTTGGTACGTCCATTTTTCATGGTCGTTCATATCTGGAATATAGTGAATCCTGACTTTCCCAAGTGTGGCTTCATCAAGGGACGATTCTATCATTTGCCTTCTTTCGTCTGCAGTAAACGGGTTTCTTTTTTCGTTGAATTTGTTGGAGCTTCCTATACCAATCAATAATTCATCCACAATAGACAATGCAAATTTTACCGCGTCCAAGTGGCCAAGATGAAATGGCTGAAACCTTCCTATTAAGAGACCAATCACATTTTCTATTTTTTCTAATTTACATAAAAACCATCATAAGCAGTTGATCCACAGTGAGATCGTGGAAATCTTAAAAATCGATGGATCACACGGGGAGAGCGGCGGACAAATTCTCCGTAGCGCAGTAACACTGTCATCGATAACGGGAAGACCAGTGCAAATCGAAAACATTCGTAAAAACCGTAAAATGCCTGGGCTGAGGGCACAGCACCTAACAGCTGTGAAACTGCTCGCAAAAATTTGCAACGCAAAAGTAGACGGGCTGCAAATCGGTTCGTCAGATATCAAATTTTATCCAAATCAAATGGACGACACTTCTTTACAAGAAGATGTTGGCACAGCTGGAAGCATTTCCTTAATTCTGCAGGTATTGATACCGGCAGCCGCACTTGCAAAAAAGAAGCTGGAGCTGTCAATCATCGGAGGAACAGACGTACCTTGGAGTCCAACCAGTGACTACACGAAATACGTACTAAGAGAAGCATACTCTAGAATTGGAATTGATTTTTCTATGGAGATACAAAAACGTGGGTATTATCCAAGGGGTGGAGGAATGGTTGACGTTATAGTATATCCTGTAAAAAAACTAAATCCTGTATATTTGACAAAACGAAACACAGGAGACGCAAAATTACTGTGTACTCACTCTGGGGTGTCCGACATTGCGCCATACGTAGATAACGTAAGGAACGCTTTAATGAAAAGTGGCTTCTCTGTGGAATCGCAAATCAATGAACAGTCTGCGCAAAACCAAGGCGCATCGCTGGTCGTCTCTAGTATGGATTCTACATCGATTAATGGCTCAGACGAGCTGCTTGATTTTAAAAATAAATCTATTTTTGGTAAAAGCTGCCAAAACAGTTTCGTGGAATCCTATCTTGGCGTTGATGAGAATTTATCCGATATGTTAGTAGTGCCGCTGAGTCTGATAAACGAAACATCTGTTTTTACAGTAAGGAAAATTTCAGAACACCTGAAAACTAATCTGTACATCACATCAAAAATTACCGGATGCAAGTACGGCATTGGTAAAATTGCTGGTGGCTATGAGATTAGAATCCAGGGAAGCTCAGATTCCTGCGTCCAATAAAGCAGCCATAAACAATATTGCAACGGAAAGAATCACAGTTACCTGGCCTACAATTATTATCTTAGTGCGTAACTTTGCAATTTGGGAATCAGACAGCTGTTTGTCGGTTATTTTCTGCTCTACTTCCTTTCTGATTATTCTAACATGAATGCCAAACGCTACAAGCAAGCTCACAACAAAAACAATCTTGATGACTAAAAGCATGCCATAACTGGTTGAAAATAGAAAATCAGGCCGAATCAGCATCTGGTGTGCATTAAAAATTCCAGTAGCTATCAAAATTACAAGTGAGGGGACCGCAACTTTGTTGAATCTTCTTCCGACCTTTATCATAATCTGCAGTCTGTCTTCTACTGTTGGGGACATCGTCTTTAGCACCGGAGCAAAAACCATTGCAATAAACAACGAGCCTCCAACCCAGATAGCAGAAGCTACTAGGTGAATCCATGTGATGATAGCTTGTTCTATTGCCATCATAAATGATGGATTAATGTACAAATATTATCTCTTTGACCTGAACAACATTTTTTAGTTGTAGCATTTTGGTACAAATGATTGATCAGTCAGGGAAGAGGCATAATTTATGTCGCAATAGCAGGACTTTTAGCTATGCTTGGAGGAATCACTTGGTACGCAAGCCTTGACAATCCACAGCTTGGCTTGGCAGAGATTCAATTAACCACCGTCAAAGTTGTAAACACAAATACCGTCGACAACCGGGCCATTCTAGAAGTTAGTTTTGCAATAAACAATCCGGGCGAAAAAACATTTACCATATCAAACATAGATTATGAGCTATTTGCAAATGGCAAGTCTCTTGGAAAGGGCTCGTACTCGACTGAAGATATTGCTCTTCCAGGCAGAGCCGCATTTTATCCTGGTTCGCAAATAGAACTGCCGACCACCTTTAACCTAATACTTTCTGATGACAACGCCGACGAATACAATTCAATAATTGGCGGACAGGACCTGAAATTTACTGCAAAAGGCAAAATGGTCGTTGAATCGGCATGGAGTCTAGTAGAAAAGAATTTTGAAACCTCACAGTAAACTAAACGCAAAAACCTGTGGTGATTATTTAGTGGGCCGAGAGAGATTCGAACTCTCGATCACCGCCGTGTCGAGGCGGTATCCTAACCAGCTAGACTACCGGCCCAATGAAGTACAGAACCTGACGTCTACATTATTAATCTTTAAACAGGAAGGAAAAACTAGATTGAAATGAACGACAAGTTTTCAAATGAAGAAAAGTCTGGCCTATACAAGGCAATTTACACAAGAAGGGATGTTCGCTCCCACTTTAACTCAAAACCAATAGACAGTGAAACCGTGACGCGAATCCTAAATGCCGCCCACCACGCACCGTCTGTGGGATTCTCGCAACCATGGAATTTTATTCTGATAAGGGACTCCAAAACAAAAACAAAGGTAAAACAGTCATTTGAGGAGGAAAAAAACAGATCCACAAACCAAGTTGATGACTCAAAAAAGGAAAAATATGTTTCATTAAAACTAGAAGGAATTTTAGAATCAGATGTAAACATTTGTGTCACTTATGATCCGACTAGATTTGGGCCATTTGTGATAGGCAGATCAAGCATACCGGAAACTGGGATTTACAGCGTCTGCTGTGCAGTACAAAACCTCTGGCTTGCCGCAAGGTCAGAAGAGATAGGAGTGGGCTGGGTTAGCATTCTATCTAATGACACGCTAAAGAAAGCGCTAGACCTACCTGATCATATTGTTCCTGTGGCATACCTGTGTTTGGGGCATGTGGAAGAGTTTGCTGAAAAGCCTGATCTGGAAGCTGTAAAATGGTTGCCGCGATTAGAGCTAAAAGATGTTGTATACTTTGAAAGATGGGGACAGACTCAAAGCACGCCTAATTGGAGCCAAATCCACGAATTAATCAGAACAAACCTTGATTACGCTTTTAAATAATTACTCTGCAGTTTCTGGCTGGGCTTGTAGCGCAGAGTCAATTGTGACGCGAAACTTGGATAGCGCGGCAGCCTCCTAAGTTGCAGGTCGAGGGATCGAAGCCCTCCAAGCCCGTCTATTTTTTTTCAAAATTATGCTATTTTAATTTAAATACAGAATAGCCGACAAAAAAATATGAAGATTGTAGTGATATCTGGAAGCCCAAGAAAAACCGCAAACACCCAAATCATGATGAAGTATGTTTTCGATTATGCCAAATCAAAAACCCAAGACGTAAAATTCATCAATCTCTCGGAGGGGGGAATTGATTATTTTTGTGGGCCGACTGAAAATTACAGCCAAACGACACTGCAGGCTGCCAAGGATATCATGGATGCAGACACATGGATTATTGGAACGCCAATTTACAATTCATTTTTCAGTGCCGCGCTGAAAAATCTCTTTGAATTCGTTAATTACAAAAGCACGGCAGGAAAAACGGCTGGCCTGGCAATACTTGCGTCTGGAAACATTGGATTTACCGATGTTCAAACGATGCTAACACAGCTAATGAGCTACTTTAGGGTAGTCACGAACCCAAAAGCCGTCTTTGTTACTGCCGATGTGATAAAGGACGGCCAAATTGGCGAAAATGAAAAAACAAGACTAAAAGAACTGGTTGATGAAACTTTACTTCTTGCCTCTAGGCCGAAATAGAGCTTTTGTCAAGATACACTACTTTGAATATCTTGACAGTGTAATCGCCGTCAAAAACTTTTGTGACAACGTCGTTTGTTACATCTCTTACTCTAAACCTGTATTCGTACGAGCCGTCCTTGTTAACATCGGTTTGGGCAAAGCGAACTGCCTCACCGTCCTTGTAAATCTGAATGATGACTGGATGTCCCTCAACATGATTTGCTATTTTGCCTTCAACAAAGGCCCATGGCAGCTTGTTTTCTTTAGGTGCATGGAAAGGCATAACCGTCTTTTCAATTCCAATTGATGAGTTGATTGGAGTTACAGTAGTCTGAGTATCTGCAGTTTCAGCAAACGATGTAGACACTGCCGAAAAAACTGCAATCATTGCCAAACCAGCAATAATGGCTCTATTAAGAAACATTACGAATAATCATCAAATAGTCAAATATTAACATGACGTATCAATCATACCGTTGATGGATCAAGACATTCTAAATGATGGCTGTGTGTGCAAATGCCATTTTGGAGGCGCTGTGAGCTGTCCGGGGTGCAAAAGAAATCATAAATCAAATGTCTGCAAGCACTGCCACTAAATTACTTCTTTTTTTGGGCCTTTTCTTTTGACGCAAGAACTTTGAGATTTGCAAGTTCTGCTTTGAGTGCTTCAATCTGAACCAAGGTTTCTAGACTTGCAATCTGTTGTTTTAGTCGATCAATTTCACCGTCTTTGAGCTTTACAGTATCGCGCAGTCCGTTTAACTCCATAGTGAACGTGGCCTTGGCATTGTTTAGTTCACTTGTTGCTATGGTCTGAACCATTTGTGACCCGTGAGCTATGCTAGTCGAGCTTTTTTTTTCAGTATGGCTGTATTTGTGGGCATAATCTGCACTTTTTTGCGCAATCCAACAAATAAACACCAAAAACCATGTTACTATTGATGATACTAGCAGCAGTTGGTGTAGTGCAGCAGGCATGGTAAAGTAAAGCCACGTCAGAATAGCAGCAAAAATAGCAACAACTATTGTGGCTAATTGGTTGCCCAGATAACCCATGATTATGCGGAGACCATGTCGAATATAACAGTAATGCTTGATTTTGAAACTTGATAATAAAAGAAAAGATAAGCGAAGTTTATTCGTCTTTTTCTTGATTTACAGCAGATTCGAGCTGTGGGATCTCTGATTGTAAAATTTTAATTTTTGTCAATAGCTCGTTTCTGAGATCTCTTGCTACTCTTCGTACTGTAGGTCGTGGAACGCCAAGCTCATCAACCACTTTTGAGTAAATGTCCTGCTTGTCAGTCAGTCCTTTTTCAAGATAAGAATTGATTGCTTGTTTAATGACTGTGCTTTGATTTGTGCGATTCACAAACTGTAATTTTTTTCGTTCTATATAAGACTATAACTTTTCAAATGAACATCAGATTTCTAGATTAAAAATTCTTATATCATGTTATAGTTATGAACTCGCTTTTCCAAAATAAAATTTCCTCAACTAAGAATCAAAAATAAAATCCAAGCAAACAAAACTTTGTAATTATTACAACATCTTGTTCGAATTACTTAACCAAAA
>DATIGB010000060.1:0-4092 GCA_035454985.1 Candidatus Nitrosotenuis sp. | reverse complement strand
CAACATTTGATTGTCAGCCCAAAAACGTCCTGCCACACCAGATCAGCTAGCACAGCTGTACAAGCTGGGCTATGTTGGCGCAAGGCCGGCAACCAGACAGCAGGCCTCAGAGCTAATATCAAAACTGCTAAAGTCAAGGCGGGTCAAGCCTTATCTGTTTTCCACCGAAACGGCTCAGAGCCGTACCTGGTTCCGATGGACAAGTGGCCTGACCCTTACAAAAACGACACCGAGTTCAGAAAGGAAATGCTAAAGGACTGGGAAAAAAGCGAAAAAAGAAAGGAAAAACTAGGCAAGCTGCGTGACCTCTGACCATAAACCTAACCACTCTTAACTGGAATTGACAATATGTATTCATGAGCCCCTTTTACACCCGGAAGAAAAACCCCGGAGTCAAAGAAGAAGAGCGTGTGGACAGGATGGTTGCCAAGGGAAGAGAAGAGCTCAACTTGGGAAATTTCAAGGTAGCCTTAAAGTTCTTCAACAAGGCACTTGAACTTGAGCCTGATAACGCAGATGCACTACTCCACAAGGAAGATGCCATAGCACAGCTAAAGAAAGACAGCTAGCTTCTGCATAGCTGTCATTCAATGGGTTCGATTTTATCAAAAGCACACCGTATCATTTCAGGTCTTTCTCATGCGTTACGTGCACACTCGAATTTTCTGCTGGTGAGCGCTCGCATGGAAATCTCATGTAGAAAAAGGGCAGCAGAGTGCTTGTAGCCATCAGACGCACGATGAAGTTTGTCCCAAAAAAACTATTCCTGAGTTACTGGCTTAGGGTCTTCTTCTTCCATGCACCTTGTGCAGAGCCGCTTGCCCTGCAGAGGAAACCACGTAAACACATGAACGTATCCTGACTTGCAGACCATGTGTCGATAATTTCAATAGCACATTAGAGCAGTCTAGTCAGCTATTACCTGCTCTCAGCTAAAACAAATCCTCGATCACAAAACCCATCGCCTACAAACGCTTCTATGTAGTTAGGAAACTACCTTGACGCCATTCCAGAATGCGACGTAATTTCTGATCTTTTTTGCGGCATCCGTCGGGTCGGGGTAATACCAAGCGCAATCTTTGTTGGTTTTGTCATTGACTGTGACTGAATAATAGCTTGCCATGCCCTTCCAGCCGCACAAAGTATGCGTGTTGGATTCTTTAAAAAGTCCACGCTTTACTGAGTTTGGTGGAAAATAATGATTGCCCTCCACTATTATCGTTTCATCGCTTTCTGCCAATATGGTGTCGTTCCAAACTGCCTTCATAAGTCACCGCTGTTTTTGAAGTAATGCCAAGGCAAAGTAGTCTTGGCTATCTGTCCATATCTGTTTTAAATCAAATCCTGCCGTCTTTCCCACCTGCTTTATTTTTGGGATCGTGTATTTGTGAGAATACTCCGTTCTGATCATTTCGCCTTTTTCCAATCTTAGACTCAGTCCTGCATTGGTGATGTTGACATGTTGCCTTGTTTTTGATTTGAGGTGCATCTCTATCCTTCTTTCTTTGGCATTGTAGAAGGATGTATGCTCAAAGTTTCTCAGTACAAAGTCCCCATCAAGCTCCTCGTTAATCCGCCTGAGTACGTTTAGGTTGAACTTTGCAGTCGTGCCACTGGCATCGTTATAGGCCAACTCCAAAATTTTTTTCTCCTTGACCAAGTCCAGGCCCAAAAGAAACAAGTCCTCGTCGTTAACTGACTCGTGAACTTTTTTTAAAAACTCCACCGTGGTTTTTTGATCGAAATTTCCAATGCTAGAACCAAAAAAGGCGATGATCTTCTTTCCCGCAATTTCCTTTATGTGCTCAAGACCCTTCTCATACTGGCCTATTATTCCAGTTATGTGCAGATTTTCAAACTCGTCTTGCAGTTTCTGACTGCTTTCGTGTACTGCGTCGGATATGTCGATCGGGTAATACTGGATTCTTTTTTGCCTTGCAGAGAGAATCTCAAAAAGATGTCTCGTTTTTATTGCGGCACCACTTCCCAACTCGACTATCGCATAATCCCCATCTAGGTGGGATACAAACTCGTCTTTGAAAGATGAAAGTATCTCTATTTCTTTTCTTGTCAAATAATATTCTGGCAAATCGCAAATTTGCTCAAACAACTCTGAGCCTATTTTGTCATAAAAGTACTTGGACGGGATGAATTTGTTTTTTTGAGAAAGACCAAAAGATATGTCCTCTGCCATACTCTCATCTTTGCCTATCTGTGGTTTTATGAGACAGTATGTGTCTGATACACTGATTTTTGCATATTTTGAGTCTGGCAAAATTTCTTTAATGGACAATTTTTTAATTAGGTATTTTCGTCTTACTGGTTTTAAAAATCTTCCAACATTTTATGCCAAGTCTCACCGAATATGGGTGAGATTCCAATTTAAATGGAAACAAATGAATATCAAAATGGATTCTGACAAACATTGCTTTCTACGTATTCTATAGTTGATGAATTCAAGACGTTAAGATCAGCTACACTTGATCTCGTGTCGTCCCTGGAAAAAGACGACTTTGTAGTGCAAACTGCACCATATGTGAGCCCGCCTAAATGGCATCTTGGCCACATGAGCTGGCTGTTTGAGATGCTCCTGCAGCAGGCTGACAAGAATTACTCGTTGTATGACCCAGAGTTTTTGAAATATCTAAACTCGTATTATAACAAGTTTGGAGAACAACACGACAAGGCAAATCGGGGTGCCGTCTCTAGGCCCACAACTGATCAAATTTTAGCGTATTATGACGAAATTACAAATCGCATGATCCATTTCCTTGGCAAGGGTGATTTTGACGAATCAACAAGAAAACTAATCGAGCTTGGAATTAATCACGAGTTCCAGCATCAGGAACTCTTGGTTTATGATTTGCAGCATATCTTGGCGGACAGGTACAAACCAAAATCTAAAAAGACATTTCCAAAGTCGACTACCGCAAAACAAAAACAAATCCGAATTGACGGCGGAATATACGCACTTGGCTATTCTGGACGGGAGTTTTGTTATGACGTTGAGATGCCTGAGCACAATGTCTATCTGAATGATTACAAAATTGATGCTTTGCCTGTGAGCAACGAAGAGTTTATCGAATTTGTAGAGTCTGGGGGCTATGGGGATTACAAGTGGTGGCTTTCTGATGGCTGGAGCACAGTTCAAAAAAACAAGTGGGAAGCACCCATGTACTGGCATAAAGAAAACAATGATTGGTTTGTTGACGATTTTCTTGGAAGGCGCAAGGTGAATCCGAACGAGCCTGTATGCAATGTTAGCTTTTACGAGGCTGATGCGTATTGCAGATGGAAAGGAAAACGGCTTCCATCTGAGGCAGAATGGGAAAAGGCCGCATGCTGGAACCAGGAAAAGCAGATCAAAACCGTCTTTCCGTGGGGAAACGAGCCTCCTTCCGAAAGACACGCAAATCTGCTAGAGTCTAGTTTATGGGGGTGCACTGAGATCGGTTCGTACCAAGAGGGTAAAAGCCACTATGGCTGCCATCAAATGATCGGAGATGTGTGGGAGTGGACGTCATCGGAGTTTGTTGGCTATCCTGGGTTCAAATCTGGCTTTTCTGAGTACAATGACAAGTGGTTTACGAATCAAAAGGTACTACGTGGAGGGTCGTTTGGAACTCCGAGGCGCTCGATTCGAGGCAGCTATAGGAACTTCTTCCGGCTGGACGAGCGATGGCTATTCTCAGGATTTAGGTGCGCTGAAGACGCTTAATCCCTGAAGATTGGCACATCTTGAGTGATCTGCTATTTTATCCATAGGTGTGGCGTCGTTAGCACCTCAAGCTGGCAGTAGCAGAACTCGTGTGCATCGTACATTGTCTTTTTGTTGCACTTCATGCATATCAGATCTACTGGATTTTTGCACTCTGTGCAACAATTGTACTCGATTAAAAGTCCACTACATGACTCGCATTTTTGGAACTTTTTGTAACCATATTTTTCTCCCTTTTTTACTGGTGTGGTTTCGGCCAGATTTTTTGATGGCAAGAGTTGCCAGTTTTTCACTATTAGTTGTGACATGCATAAACAGGAAACGCAAGTTATTTGTCAGTGACTCATGTTCTGCGGTATGCCTATAATTACTCT
>DATIGB010000059.1:0-6319 GCA_035454985.1 Candidatus Nitrosotenuis sp. | reverse complement strand
AGGCAGAGGAGCGCGCAAGAAAGACAGTCGCATTCTACGTATCAGTAGGAGAGATTTATCGCAGGTTTCTTGCAGAAAACGGATTTAGTGCCGAAGTTGAAGACATACACAGAGAATACTTGAAGTCAGGATTCAAATCAAACCACGAATTGGTGACAGATGACATGCTGGAATCGCTGACCATATGCGGACTGCCAAACCATGCAAGGGAGCAGCTTGCCAAGATCCATGACGCAGGCATAACGCATCCAATAATCCAGTTCAACCCAATCGGCAACACCAGCGAGTCGTTTGACTTGCTGACATCCACACTAAGTGATGCAAATTGAACAAAGTAGCGATAGCAGGATACTCTGATACAAAGTTCTCATCAGATGACATACCAATAGAGTCATCAATGCTTGCTGCTGTAAAACTGCTTTTTGAACAAACGCCAAACCTTTCCCAAAAAGACATAGACGCAGTCCTAACATCCACAAACGACAACAAAAAGTACCTCTCACCAATCGTATCAGAAATGTCCGGAATCACCCCCAAGATTTCCCACAACGTTGAGAACCTTTGCAATTCAGGAACAAATGCGACAGTTTCCGCATTTTCCTACATAGCATCTGGGCTGGCAGATGTGGCACTGGTAGTTGGCGCAGAGCGGTTTGACAGCCCGGGACAGGTACTGCAGTGGGACGACTCGCGTGGCGAGTTCAAGCACCCGATATTTTGGGCATCAATGTTTACCAAGGCACACAAGCGAAAGTTCGGCACGACAGACGAGCAGCTTGCATATGTATCTGCAAAAAACCACAGAAACGCGCTAGACAACCCGACTGCGTACAATCCAAAAAAATACTCGATAGAGGAAATAATGAACTCTAAAAAACTGACAGACGATCTCAGGTTGCTTGACTGCTCAAGGCCGTGCACCGGAAGCTCCGCAATACTGCTTGCCTCAGAGGCTACGGCAAAAAAACTCACCGACATTCCAGTCTGGATTTCAGGAATTGGGCAAAAGACAATTTCGGCAAGCTTTACAAAAAACGACCTTACCGACATAGAGTCAACCAGACTTGCTGCCAGTGACGCGTTTTTGATGTCAAAGAAAAACCCTGAACAAATCGACGTTGCGGAAATACATGACGCGTTTACCATATGCGAGCTGATGGTTCTGGAGGGCATAGGACTTTCACAAAAGGGAAAGGCAGGCCAGCTTGTTTTAGATCTTTACAATACCAATGACAAAAAGATAAATCCGCGCGGCGGACTGATTGGAGCAGGCCACCCCCTTGGGGCAACAGGCATTGCCCAGGTCTCCGAAATAACAAAACAGCTGCAGGGAAGGTCTGGAAAAAGGCAGACAGGACACCCGCAAGTTGGTCTAGTACAAAACATGTCTGCGGCAGCAACATCTTCAACGGTTTTGATACTAGAGCCATGAGCGTTTTTGAGACCGAGTTAAAAAACGGAAGGCTTGTCATCCCAGAGTGCCCCAAGTGCCAAAAAACAGTCTGGCCGCCAATAGAGTCCTGCACGCAGTGCTTTGGGAATGTTGTCTGGCGCACAGTAAATGATCCCGGCACACTCATCGAATACTCGTCAAAGGACGGCAGGATGTTTTGCGTTGCAGAGTTTGAAAAAATCAGGATCATGGGCGCACTTGATTGCGACAAAGCCCCGATAATCGGGCAAAAGATAAGGATTTCAAGCTGCGGCTTTGATGGCTCGCCAAGATTCACATTCGTCCCAGAGTGAGGGGATTTTTTCACCACTTTGTTGAATATCATAATAACCTAGTCTTCTATAACAAACCAAGTCAACGGTAATAGTTGAAGGCTACAAAACCTGTTCTATTGTTAAAGCCATCCAAGCCTGATCTGCCAGTCAAGGACAACAGAAAAATCGCAAGGACACGGCGCCAGCGAGGGTACAACTGGGAGGACACCTTGGTAAAGCGGTTCAATGCGATACCAGACTGGAAGGCGTTTCGACTTGGGTCCCCAAGCGTCGGGCTGCCGGACATTCTTGTTGTCAGCACAAAACACAGCACCATATTCACAATAGAGGCAAAATCAGGAACCACCAACTCACTCACCGTCCCATACGACCAGATCCAGCGGTGCCTTAGGTGGACTGACACCTTTGAGATCTACGGCACGCGCAAGGTCATATTTGCGTTCAAGTTTCTGTCAAAAAAGAGAATAGGGCTTGGCATGTACGAAAAAAGGGAGCTAAGGGAATTCTACAAGGTCTGGGACAAGGCAAACCACGTAAGCGACTTTGTATGCAGCTATGAGGGCGAGACATATTCCCTGATCGACGGAAAGCGCCACAAGCTGGACCTGGAGGACCACATAATGCCGTTTAAGATGAGGCACACCAAGTCCTAGTGCCCAAAAGTGCCAATCATGACAATTCTTTAATTATCCATCCACCATACAATAACCATGAGCTTTGAACAGTTTGTCGACGAAAGAATGCTTGTAAGCCACAACGTCTTTGGGGACAAGGAAATGAAGATCAAGATACTTGAGGTCTCCGACGAGCACCCCCCGTCGCAGTGGAAGTTTGGAAACAGGGTCAAGGTAAACAAAATCCTAGTCACCATAAAACACCTAGCCACGCAACAAATCGAGGAGAGCGAGTTCGATATAGACGCAATCGAAAAGGAGCTCAAGGAGAAAAGCCACTACACATCCACAAACAGGTGGGTGTCGGTAAATGACATCAAAAACGGGTACGTGGTAAACACAAAACACTTTTCTCTCATCAGCGATGCAGTAGCCTTGGAATACATCACGTTCTGACCCTCGAATAGATCAGACCAGTTTTTTACCATTCATCCAAGGGAAAACTATAAGACATCATACGAAAAAGACAGAATCATGCTCACAAAGGAAATTTCCATTAGCGGCACAGACTACCACATAACCCTGACTGATCAGCTGATAAACCAGGTAAACAACCTCAAATCGCTGTACAGTGCCGCATATGAGGATCCGGAAAGCTTTGAGCAGGTCAGCTCCGAAATATCCACTGCGATAAACGAGATAGCTGCCCAGGCGGAGCCCCCAGTGGCAGATGACGATCTTGACAAGTTCATCCAGGACATAATCAAGGTAGTCGACAAAAAGGCAGCAGAGATAGAAGAGCTGGAAGGCAAGGCCGCAAAGCAGAAAAAAGATGCCAAGCCCGAAAAACACACCAAGTCAAAAAAATAACATCATTTTAGCTCCAGATTAGCAAAAAATATGCCGTTTTAGTTATATTCTGGAATGAAGTAGTGATGCTCATGCAGACACATTGTGAGTGCGGCATTTGCGGCCATTACACCGAGTCAGAATGCATCAACAAGGAATGCAAGTGTTGCATAAACTTTCATGTTCGTTCGGGTGCAAAGAAGTCCAGTTAAAATACCCAGATCGTGTCGCTTTAGTATAAAATGTCAAAAATAAGCACACTTGAGCAATTCAAGCTGGTAAGAGAGTCAGACGTCGGCTTTATCGTGTTCTCTGATGATATCGCAAAGACCATACACCAAAACGGATGCGACACTATCACAGAAGGCAAATTTACAGATAGCAACGGCAACGGATTTCACTGGTTTTTCACAATGGAAATGGCCAAAAAAGAGTTTGACATCGCCAAGTGCGATGCCTGCAAGCCCGACTAGTCGCCTTTGTAGCAGCTGCAGTTTTTTGACCAGTGCCGCGAGCAGCCAAACACCTTGTGATCAGGGCATCCGCAGATTACGCATTTTTTTTCAGACATTCACAGTCCCCTCAGAAATGCACTCATGTGCCCAATTAGGTTTTTCTCATCCAGCGCATCAAGGATGGCAAGCCTGATTCCCCTTACCCGCATCGGATCCTCAGAGTACAGTAATGACATGGTCTCGATTTCCCTAAAAAAGTCATAGTTCTCCAAATAATACTTGGACGGTGACAGAAAATACATAAAGTCCTCAGACTCGGCAGGGTTTGCCTCAAGCTTGTTGACCAAGACCTGAAGGATTCCAGTTATTTTGGCAAGCTCCTTTTTTATTATATCCAGATCCCCCGGCCTGTCCTTTAGGTTTTGCAGAATCGCATGGGAGCGCATTATTTGCAGAACGATTCCCTCAATGTACTTGGAAAAGACGGCCATTCTCTTGTGCTGGTGCGACACCATTCAAAAATGTTAGCCGGACTGGTGTAGAATATTCATCGGTTCAAATTTAAACCGGCATTTTATTTGCAAATCATTGAACGGCAACGCATACCTCAAGTGCATCGATCCTTTCTGCGGACTGGAATACCCAATAACGTCACGAAACATAGAGTGCGACAAGGGGCACCTCCTTGACGTAAAGTACAGAAAATCACCATCACCTGAACTAAAGGAATTATTCTATACAAGGCGCAATCCGCAGGGAAACATTTTCAATGAAAGTGGAGTGTGGCGGTTTCGAGACCTTCTAAATTTCTGCCAGATAGACACGGCAAGCAAGGAGGAGTGCTCCAAGTATCTGGTCTCGCTTGATGGCGCAGAGGGAAGGCAGTCAAAGCCATACCAGATGTCAAAGGTGGCAGAGTACATAGGTGTGAACCACGACAACTTGTGGCTCCAGCCGGAAGGGTACAACCCGAGCGGCTCATTCAAGGACAACGGCATGTCAACTGCAATCACACACGCAAAGCTGATTGGGGCAAGAAAGATAATCTGCGCGTCTACCGGCAACACGTCTGCTGCAGCTGCAATGTTTGCGGCAAACGAGGACATGGACTGCCACGTATACATTCCCGCAGGACAGATAGCCCCGGGAAAGCTGAGCCAGGCGTACCAGTTTGGGGCACAGATAATTCAGGTGCAGGGAAATTTTGACGACGCACTTGCAAAGTCGCTGGACGACGCAAAGAATCAGGACGGATACACGGTAAACTCGGTAAACCCGTTTAGAATCGAAGGACAGAAAACAATTCCGTACAGGGCAATAGAGTACCTCAACTGGCAGGCACCCGACTGGATAGTGTACCCGGGGGGAGCACTTGGCAACATTTCAAGCTGCGGCAAGGCACTAATGGAGCTGTACGAGTGGGGATGGATTAAAAAAGTTCCACGAATTGCAGCCATAAACTCGGATGGCGCAAGCACGCTGTACGATTTGTACAACGGCGAGTTTGAGGGGACCAAGCTGCGCTGGAACAAGGGAAGACCCGATGTTGATTTGATTAAACGATACTACAAGAACATGGATGAAAAGGGGATACGCCCAAAGACAAAGGCAACTGCGATTCAAATCGGCAGGCCGGCAAACATCCTAAAGGGACTAAGGGCGTTGGAATTCACAGACGGAGTAGTGGAAAAAGTCTCCGACACGGAAATGCTTGACGGCATGTCAATAGTCGGCCTGAACGGCTTTGACTGCGAGATGGCATCAGGTGCCACACCCGCAGGAATAAAGAAACTTGTGGAAAAAGGAATTATCAAAAAGGACGACGTCGTAGTAGGCATCCTAACTGGCAGGCAAAAAGACTCTAGCCTTCCAGTCGACTACCACAACAATCCCGCAAACAGGTTTGCCATCCCTCCAGTGGGATAGCCGGATCACCCCTTGGTTTATAGAGCACAGCGTGACAAACTACCTATAGTTGGCAGTAGGATCTAAGAAAGCAGTCTATGCTGCACTGTTTGGAAATTTAGGAATAGCAATTGCCAAGTTCATTGCCGCCCTGTTTACCGGGAGCGCGGCAATGTGGGCAGAGGCATACCACTCTTCTTCTGATACGTTTAACCAGGTTCTCCTTTTGTTTGGGATGAAGACCAGCACCAAGGCCGCAAGCTACCAGCACCAGTTCGGCTATGGGAGGGAGCTTTTCTTTTGGTCGTTCATCGTTGCGACAATGCTCTTTGGCATATCAGGAATACTCTCACTAGACCAGGGCGTGAGCTCACTTCTCCACGGTTCCCACAAAATCGAGAACGTCGAGGTAAGCTACATCATACTGCTAATAGCTTGCTTCTTTGAGGCAAACGCGCTAAGAATTGCCCTAAAACAGTTCACATCCACCATCAAGGGCCGCGGCGAGAAGGTCACACTTGCGGCAATGATCAACGAGTTCAAGGAAAGCAAGGACACTGCAATTCTAACGGTGATTGTAGAGGACTCGGCGGCAATAATAGGAATAGTTATTGCGGCAATAGGAATTTTCCTATCAGATATCACTGGAAACTCGGTTTACGATGCAATAAGCTCGCTTTTCATCGGAAGCCTTTTGATGTTCTTTGCATTCTTTTTGGCGCGCGAGAACAGGGGACTGCTCATTGGCGAGTCAGTCACCACAAGAGA
>DATIGB010000058.1:0-2221 GCA_035454985.1 Candidatus Nitrosotenuis sp. | reverse complement strand
GGAATCGTCCAAAGGTTTACAAATTTAAACGGCGCGCGTCACCCCAGTGCATGGATGCGATACTTGCCGATGATGGAAACGGCAGTTACTGCGGAACTGTGCTGCAGGCAGTAACAATTGACGCTTCTAGGAGGAGCGTCTGGAAGGAGATAGGCAACATAGTCGGGCTTCCGGAATGGGTAACCGATGTCAAAAAGGCCGAGTTCCTTTCGAAGACCAGATACGGGATTGGCGCGGCGCGGAGGCTTTGGTTTGCCGACGGCAGCATAGTCGACGAATATGTGACTGGCTGGAAGGAGGGTCAATACCTGTCATATATCGCTACAAGCGGGCTCCCGTTGCGCGGATACCATGCGACAATATCCATCACTCCCAGAAAGAACGCATCGTATGTTCTTTGGTCGTCGTTTCTCATCAGCGAAAAAACAGACAGGAAAAAGTTTGAGGAATTTTTGTCATTCATGGAGTCGTTCTACTCGGGCTCCCTCAAAAACCTCAAGGCCAAAATTGAAAAACAACATAACTGAGATAGGACACTGATCCTCTGTGAGCGACACACGCCTTACGATGATTGGGATTGCGCTGATTTTTGCAGGCTTTTTGATATTTGGTGTCTTTGGCCAAAAGTACCACAGCGCCTCGCTGCAGGCGCAGGAGTTTGGGGACTGTTATGATTTTTCCGATGACGGAAGGCAGACCAAGGTGGACTGCAACATAGTGCTGCAGAATCAGATTTTATTTTTCGGTTTTGTCATAGGTTTGATTGGACTTGGAATATTTTTCCTAGTCAAAGGCGTCCGCGGCAGGTGGGACCAGGACGTAAAGCCGGAAGACGCAGTTGGCCCCGGATCCTCGTTTCCAAGCTAGATTCGGATTATTTTGCGCCACACCAGATACAGGTGCGGTTGTTTCTGAGAATCATTCTACAAAGTGCTGTTTGACCAGATTGTCGTAGAATCTGATTGACTTTATGTTGACAAACTCCAGCATGCCGTACCTTGAGAGCTCCCTTCCAAATCCGCTGTGCTTGATTCCCCCAAACGGAATTCTTGGATCAGATATCAAGACGTTGTTTATTGTAACCATGCCGGACTCGATTCTTCTTGAGAGTCGTTCTGCCTTTTCTAAGTCTCGCGTCCATATGCTTGCGCCAAGCCCAAAAGGAGAGTCGTTTGCAAGATGTATTGCCTCTGCCTCGTCATCCACTACTGTGATTGGTGCGACTGGGCCAAATGTCTCCTCGGAGGCGATTTGCATCTTTGGGGTGACATTGGTGATTACTGTCGGGGCGTAAAAGTAGCCTTTGCTGCCAACTCGCTTTCCACCAGTAAGCAGTTCGGCGCCGTTTGCCACGGCGTCATTTACCAGCTCCTCGATTTTGTTTATGCCGTCACTGTTGACCAGCGGGCCAATGTCGGTTTCCTCAGACATCGGATCCCCGACCCGGAGGCTTTCAGTTTTTTGGACGAACTTCTCGATGAATTCTTTTGCCACGTTTTTAGTCACAAAGAACCTCTTTGACGCGATGCAGCTTTGCCCGCAGTTGATGAACCTGCCCTTTACTGCGCCGCTCGACGCCTTTTCTATGTCGGCATCATTACATACGATGAAGGGATCACTGCCCCCAAGCTCCAGCACGCATTTTTTTAGCTGTGACGAGGATCTTTGCGCGACCTTGATTCCGACAGACGTGCTGCCGGTAAACGTGACTGCGCTCACATCGGAGTCTATCATGGATTCCACAATGCTCGAGTCGCCGACCAGTGTCTGAAACACTCCGTCCTGAAATCCCGCCTTTCTGAACAGGCGCTCGATTTCAATTCCGCACTGCATGGTTACGCTTGCGGGTTTTAGAACAATTGTATTTCCTGCCATGATTGACGGCGCTGCAAACCTCAATGCCTGCCAATACGGAAAATTCCACGGCATTATGCTGGCAATCACCCCCAGCGGCTCAAAGGACACTATGCTTTTTCTTGCATCTGTGTTTATCGCCTCATCGTGTAAGAAAATGTCGCTGTTATCGGCATAGAACTCCATTGCCCATGCGCATTTTTCAACCTCGGAAAGAGACTCCTTGAGCGGCTTGCCCATTTCCTTAGTTGCCACGCGGGCAAGCTCGGGCTTGTTTTTTCTTAGCTCCTGGGCCAGGATGTGGGTAAAGTGGGTCCGCTTTTTGATGTCTTTTTTCCAGTCTGCGAATGCTATTTTTGATTTTTTT
>DATIGB010000057.1:0-6236 GCA_035454985.1 Candidatus Nitrosotenuis sp. | reverse complement strand
AAACGAAATTTCAAGAAATTTATACTACACACTAAACTAGAATAGGATGGAAGATAACAGTAACGTAGTAAGGGACATCTCAATAAAAAATGGCGATGACATTCAAAGCATCTTTAAACAACTGCCTACCTCGGGCGGCTTTGAATCAAGAAATCTTGCCGATGGCCTTGAGATTCTTTCGACAATGATAAATGACAAAGACTGCGTAAAGTTTCTCTCGTTTGTTGCTGCTATTACATCGACTGGCCTTCGAGGAATAATTGCTGATATGCTTAAAAATAAAATGTTTGATGTTGTCATTACTACTTGCGGTGCCCTGGATCATGACATAGCTAGATATTTTTCAAATTATCTAAAAGGCTCGTTTACCTTGGATGATGCAGAGCTATTGGAAAAGAACATGCACAGACTGGGCAACGTGATTGTTCCTATGGACAGCTATGGGCCGATAATTGAAGAAAAGATGCAGATGTTCTTAGAGGCAGCCTACAAATCTGGCAAAAAAGAAATGTCTACGGCAGACATTACAAGAATGATAGGTGAAAACCTCGGAGAAGGCTCATTCCTGTATTGGGCATACAAGAACAACATACCGGTAATAGTGCCCGGAATAGTCGATGGGGCAGTAGGCAGCCAAATCTGGCTGTTTACGCAAAAGCACAGTGATTTCAAGCTTAACGTTGTGGCCGATAGTGAGATCCTATCCTCACTGGTTTTCAAAGCAAAAAAATCTGGAGCTTTCATGTTGGGTGGCGGAATATCAAAGCACCACACCCTTTGGTGGAATCAATACAGGGACGGCCTTGATTATGCCGTATACATTACCACCGCACAAGAATTTGACGGAAGTCTTAGTGGAGCCCTTGTCAGGGAGGCAATATCTTGGGGCAAGGTAACCCAGAATGCAAAACAAACTACGATACACGCAGAAATAACAACCATCCTGCCGTTTCTCTACTCTGCGCTGCTTGGTAGAATAAAATAGATAATTTCAGCTTCTATTAGCAAGGAACAAACTACGAATAAATTATTTCACAAGTAGAATGTCTTTTTTTGAATTGGATACGACGCCATTTGAAACGCTACCGAGCAACTTGGAGCCCCAATCCGCTCTTCCAAGCACAATAAGATCAAAGTCCTTTTCATGTTCCAGCAATGTCTCCCTTGGCTGTCCTTGTGCGCTGATTTGATCAAACTCTATTCCGTTTTCTTCGCATTTTGCCTTTGCTGTTTTGAAATATTTCTCGGCATTTTCCTTTTCATGTTTTCTCCAGGGCTGTTCTAAAGCAACAATCAAGTTTCTGGGGTAAGGAGCAAGAACATAGATAGCTGTAATCGAGGCGCCAACACCCTTGGCTATTGGAATCGCTATGCTCAAACATCTGTTCAAGCTAGATTCGTTTCCAACTGCAACAAGAATTTTTTTAATTGCTTTCACGCTAAAGTGAGGACCTTTTTCATCTAAATATGTTGCTTTTATGTGAAGATTATTCTAAATTGTTTTCATGTAATGATTAGAAAATGCTGCTCTTGTAGGATGAGCGGTATAATACGTGCACAATTTATGCGTAACATCCGTACATTACGAATATGTTAAAAACAAAAATAACTCACTTGCAAAAAATCTGTCCTGCCATTTCCAAAGTGAAAAATTAGTTTTTTACTGTCTTTCTATTGAGAATACAATTCCGTGATAGTCAGAAAATGATACCTCTGTGATTCTAAAATTGTATTTTTGCTTTAACTGTTCTAGAAATTCAAATTTTACCGTATGCTCACTAGTTTTAATTTTGACCTTGTCACTGTCTGTCAATCTCTCCCATTCTGGCCTATGTTCATTTAAAAAATTGAAAATGTCGTCGTATTTCATTAAATTGTTATTTTCAGCGCCCACAGCCATTCCTAATGCAAGTTTGAATCTAAACCTTTGTTACGTTGTTTTTTTGCGCTGCGCTTTGATCTAATAATAATGGTGCATTTGTCGCTGTTCTAGCCCTTCCTGCTCAAAGTGGTTGTGTGCTTTTCCGCCGTCATGATGCGCATGAACGGTTCCGTCAATATGGCAATGAGTATTGTCGATTTCGTCTTTCATGAATATGTCATTAACATTGAGTATCATGTTAGTAACTGCAACTCCAGTTATGATGATTTGCTGTTTTACTACCAGCGGTTCAATGACATTGCCTGGCAATATTTCTGAGACTTTTCTTTTCTCAGAGTCTATGCCGTACCATTTGAGCGTGCCATTGGGGCAATTTGCATATTTTGATCTCAATTGGGTTAGCGTATCTATTGGATCCATGCCTACGTTTCTTGCCAGGGTAATTGGTATCTCCTCTATTGCGTCCGCAAACTTTTCAACCACAAACTGTTCCCGTCCTTCAACGGTTGAACTTTGTTCTCTGATTCTATTTGCAATAATTGCCTCAGTAGAGCCTCCCCCGCGGACAATGAACGAGTTCTCGATGAAGTTTCTTAGAACATAAATTGCGTTAAGCGTGTCCCTGTGGAATTCGTCAAGATAACGCTTGGAATTGCACCTCAGTAAAACAGTTACGGACTTGGGATTCCTGCATCCTTCTATAAACACCATCTTGTCGCCTCCGATGTTTTTTTCATATACTTTCTTTGCAAACCCCAATTCGTCCTCTGAAATGTTCTCCAAACTCTTGCAAGTTTTAGCCCCCGTGGATTTTTCAAGCCATGTAAGATCATTCATTTTCACTCTGCGCATTGAAATTATTCCTTCTTTTGAGAGATACTCGTGTGCGATAGAATTGATTCCCTTTCTGGATATCACTACATTAGCTCCCGAATCAACAATTTTTTTTACTTTTGAGCGTATGTCTATCTTTTCCTGATCCAGAAAAAGCGACATCTGTTCAGGAGAATTAATTTGAATTTGTTCGTCTGTTTTGGTACGCATCATTTCCAGAGGCTCATTTAATAGAAGAATTTTTGCATTTTCTATACTTCTTGGCATGGCAGAGTAATCAATCGTTTTGTCAATCACCGTTCCCCACACCAATTGAACATCGTTCGCACCTCCTGCTTTTTCTTCAATCTTTATGTCGTCTACATCTATCTCCTTTTTTGGGAAATTAGCGACACTGCACACTGCGTCTACAATTAGATCGGTGATCGATACGTCTTCAGATACGAGGCTAGTCATTGCTTTTCCTGCCAAACATGAGGCCGCAAGCTGATGCATGATTTTTTTGTTGTAAACGCTTTCCTCCTTCTTAATTTCGTCGAGTATGTCTAGCGCAAGTTCTAGACTCTTTTCATAACCCCTGATAATCGTAGTTGGGGATATCTCCATTTTCAATAGTTCTTGCGCTTTCTTTAGTAGCATTCCGATTAAAATAGCTGCAGAAATAGTCCCATCGCCTACGTGGGTATCTACCGTATTGACTCCTTCGATAATTGCCTTTGCGACTGGGTGTTTGACATCCACCTTTCTCAAAAATGCTCCACCGTGTTTTGTGATTGTGTCCTCTCCAAGAATATCGATGAAAACTTTTTCCATTCCGCGAGGACCAAAGGCTGTCTTGACTGCGTCTGTTACCATTCCGCCTACAATCAAATTCAGCTTCCTCGATTCTTCTATTCCGACTCGTGCTACATCGTGATTGAGGAGACCTGGATACTTCATCCAATTATGCTGTTTCCTAAAATATTAAAGCGTATCTACGAAAAAATTTAATTGCTAAAAAATAGAATGCACATTTCTGTCGCAATGCCAGTCGGAAAACATTTTTTCAAAAAATCAAATTTAAGAAAAATCCCAATTTGACAGCGTTCTACTTTGGACATCTTTCAAGTGTTTTTCTTTTCTGCACGTCCAATTATTCAAGTTCTTCAATAGATGCCTTGAGACAAGTTACCTGCATGTGTCTTGTCTTCTTTTGACAGTTCTACTAATCTAATGACTGTGTTTTTCACAACGCGTGTTATTTTTGGCAATTGTTCTTATTTTTCTTCGTAAATTGTATTGTGTCTTTATTTTTACTTGTGAAACGTATAATACGTAATTTTTTAGTAATTATTGTAATTTTTTCTTGTAAAGATATGTTTTTTGTACTATTTTACACGCGTAAAACGTATAATACTCAATTTTTTTAATGCTTAAATAATTTTTAATTTAATGCAAGTAGGTATGGTGGAGATAACTGGCTATGGAGTAGCCATAATTGGTTTTCTTGCTGCGTCATTAGTAGTTGGCTCTCTAACATACAAGCTTGTACAAAAAAGCGGAAGGAGATTAATCGTTGCAGGAAAAAGTCTGCCTCTGTTTATGGTTGGAACTATGCTTGTGGCACAGTCCGTCGATGGTAACTCGTCGCTTGGGGCTATTACGCTAATCTACCAATTTGGTTTCTGGGCAGGAGCTGTAATACCAATCGGACTTGGCATCTGCCTCTTGCTTACCGGCCTGTTTTATGGAAAAAAGCTCAACAAAATGTCCATGTTCACTTTGCCTGATTATTATTTTAGAAGATATGGAAATGGTGCGGAAGGAATTTCTGGCATCCTGATGAGAATAAGTTTCGTTGTACTAGTAGCTGGCAATTTTGCCGCAAGTGGTTTCATCTTGCAGACTGTTCTGGGAATACCGTTCTTACTGGGTATTATTATTGCAGCCCTGGTGGTCTTGACGTACACGGTTGCAGGAGGCTTGTTTGCTTCTGCATATACTGATATTTTCCAAATCTATCTTGCAATTGGTTCGTTCTGGGCCGCTTTTATTTTCTTTGCAGGAGGATTTTCTGGAGTTCCATTTGATACTATTCTAGCTAGTGCCCCTCCTCAATATCTTGATCTTTCAGGACTGTTTGACACTGCAAACGGCGCCTTGGTTAACTGGGCTGGAATACTGGCACTGGGACTGGGCGATATAGTTGCACTTGACTTTATGGAAAGAGTGTTTGCAGCAAGAGACGGAAAGACCGTGCGCCGAGGAGCTTTCATGGGGGCAGGACTGACGCTATTTACTGTCATACCAGTCGGCATGCTGGGAATTGTAGCATTTCACTTTTTGCCAGGACTTGAGGATCCGTATCTTGCGTTACCAGAGTTAGCTCTCAATCACATGCCGTTTGCAATAGGTGCCTGTATCCTAATGGGCGTCCTTGGGGCTTCAATGTCTACTGCAAACGGAGGCTTGCTTGCCATATCTAGCGTGATTTCCAGAAATCTGCTTCAAAGAATTATCCGACGAAGACTATTGGGCAAAGAATCTTGGAACGACAAAAAATTACTTTTGATAACTCGACTTTGTGTTGTTCCGGTTATGGTGTCTGCACTTACTCTTGGCTACTTTATACCTCAACCTGGAGTGTACCTGATTCTTGCATTTGACATTGTATTTGCCGGGGCTCTTGCTCCGCTGACACTGGGATTATTCTGGAAAAAGTCCAACATGCCGGCAGCCATAACGTCGCTCATTGTCGGCTCAGCACTTAGACTGTTGATGTTCTTTGTTATCCCGCCAGAGTTGGCAGGTCTTGATACTATGATACCTCCGCCCATCTCTTTTGCGCTATTTATCATAGTGGCTCTTGCAACTCAGAAGAAATGGCCAGGCAAAGAAAGACATGACATCAATGACTATGTCCCACCAGAAGAAGATCTGATATCTGGCGAAGACCTGAAACACTTCCGTGCTTCCGAACCTGGCGCTGGTCGCTCAGCACTTTAATTCAAATTGAATTATTGACGAACCGCAGATTTACGGTTCAGTTTTATCATCAAGTCCTTATCTTACTGAAAAATGATGTTTTCTTACTCTTTTTTATTTTGTCTAGTGTTTTGTTTTTGTAATGTAGTGCTCTGGCATTGCTTGGGTCGATTTCTAGGGCTGTATTGTAGTATTTCAAGGCCTCATCAAATTTACTGTGCTGAAAGAGCAGATAACCCTTGTAACTTAGCGCATACACGCATTCCGGCTCAATCTCGATGGCCCTCTCACAGCAAGTCATCGCATCCTCATACTTTTTTTGGTGAGCCAGGACCCAAACCATTGTGCACAATGTCTTGACATGCCGTGGGTTTACTTGCAGGGCCTTACTGCAGTACATGATTGCCTCCTCATATTTTTTCAAAAAATGTAAAGCCACGCCTTTACTGTATAAAGCGCGGACATTGTCTGGCTCGATTTCCATTGCTTTGTCAAAGCATGCTATTGCCTCCTGGTATTTTCCTATCCTGCTGTTGAGGGAACCTTTGTGAAGATG
>DATIGB010000056.1:0-3205 GCA_035454985.1 Candidatus Nitrosotenuis sp. | reverse complement strand
AAGGAAAGGACAAAGTCGAAGGCATCCAATACATAGGTGCTGAAAAGGCTCGCCCAAACCCAGAGGCAGTAAACGCAATTCATGATTCTGAAATGGTAGTGATTGCGCCAGGCAATCCACTTACCAGCATTGGCCCCATGCTACAAATCAAGGGAATACGAAAGGAGTTGGCAAAAAACAGAAGAAAGGTTGTTGCAGTAAGTCCAATTCTTGGAAACAGGGCGTTTAGCGGCCCCGCAGCCGAATACATGCAGGCGGCCGGAATCGAGGTATCCCCTTACGGAATTGCTCAGATGTATTCCGATGTTTGTGGCAGCATTGTGATCGACTCCAAGGACAGATTGCTTACAAAGAAGATTCAAAATCTCGATATGAAAGTGTACGATACGAGTATCAAGATGACAAACAAAATCTCCGAAGACGCACTTGCGTCTTTTGTTCTAAAGAACGCACACGTGTAGATTGCAAGTAGCAGCAATAATTCCAGTCAAGACGTTTTCAAATGCCAAGTCAAGACTTGGGTTATCGCAGGAGAAGACTGCGCAGCTGTGCAAAATAATGCTAGAGCAAGTTTTAGAATCAATATCACAATCCAAGATCATATCCAAGTCTGTTTTGGTCTCAAAAGACGAAAACGCCTTTGAGATAGGCAGGAGATTCAACGCAGTCCAGATTTTTGAAGACGATGAGAGCGGAGTAAACCACGCCGTCTCCCTTGCAGACAAGTATCTAGTTGAAAACAGATTTGACACGTCAGTTGTGTTTCCGCAGGACATTCCGCTGATTGAACCACAAGACATCGCAAGTTTGATAAAATTTCAGACCCAAAAAACGTCATTGCTTGTAGTACCGTCAAGAAAGTTTGACGGGACAAACGCCCTAGTTAGGACCCCAGTGGACATAATAGAGACGCATTATGACGAGGACAGCTACAAAATACACCTGACAACTGGCAAGTCACGCAAAATTTCGACTTCCTTTGTCCTAATAAGCAGAATAATGTGGGACGTAGATAGCAGGTCAGACTTGGAATTTATCATGAGTAATGTTGAAAAGCCAGTTCTAAGAGAACGGCTTCAAGACATACTAAATGGATAGGAAAAAATGCTGCCACTCATAGGAATATTTCTTGCAATCACGTTTCCAGCAGGCACCGTCATCAACCCAGGCGGGACTTTGACTTTTTACGTCGGCGACGACGATCTAAATACCAGCCACCGCGGAATTGACGAAATTTCAACATCGGGCCTGCTAGAGTTTACGATAAACGGCATTCAGATACACGGCCCATCAAAGATAGTCGAGACCGGCATCAACTCGGGAGTTTTTGTCGGCAGCCTTAGCATACCGACTACGATAAACGGGAGGCCGTTGCAGCAGGGCGATACGCTTGTCATAAAATACAATGATGCGGCAGACTACTCGGGAAACCCAAAGACCATTTCAAAGTCAATCGCAGTTACAAAACACAACTCAAGTTTTTCCACATCTGCAAAAAACATCAGAATCGGACAGCAATTCCTAGTGAAGATCTACGATCCAGACTTTAATTTGGATTCAAGAAGAGTGGACAACATCCCATTGAGCCTGATAGAATTTCACACTGAAAACGGAATTAGAGTCACCCTTGACAACAAGGCGTTTGATGCCAAAACCAGATCACTTAGGGAGACTGGCGAAAACACAAACCTCTTTGTTGTGTCAGTCGAGATGCCAAAAGAAATAGATGGAAAGCGCCTCAGGATTGGGGCTCCGGCACACTTTGAATTTACCGACACTACCACACCGTCGAGGACCACTGAGATCCTAAAGACATACGTAAAGATAGGCTTGCGATAGTTTTTACAAAAAAGATTGCGTGCTGGCCGTAACCCTCCTTCTGTTTTCACGATATTCAGCTTTGCAGCCTACCTGAACAAGGTGCAGATCCTATTTGTTCTGTTTGGCTTTGCTCCACATGGGTCAGATTTTTCATTCCCTTGACTGGAAATCTCAGGTTTTGCCATCATAGTGCTCCAGGTAGGATTGGTTTCTATTCCGTTGCCAATCATTTCTGACTATCTATCTCTAGATCATGTTTCTGCATGGAGGGAGGAGTTTCCTCTGCTTTCGCAGCGTTTCGTGCACCAGCCCGCAAGACAGTATGGTTTTGATTTAATTTGAACATTACTTGAGCTTGGAATGAAAGTATTCCTCATCGTACTTTTCCTTGTCGCGCCGTGACTGCAGTCGGTGTCCAACATGGACTGTATCTACATAAAATCTGTAGATGTGCCTGTTTTCCCTCAATCTTGACGACATGATTCTCCAAAACGTTCTTGCGTGAAATTCTGAAAACCTGTGGTCGCGCACTATAAAGACGGTTTTTTTGGACTTGTCGACTATCTCCAGGGTTTTTGGGCTAAATGCCTGGTCTGCCTGATTGCCAGCGCCAAGTATGATTATTTCGGACTCCATCCTGCTGAAATTTTCCAACAGCCCAAGCGAGACGTTCTTTGTTTTAGGATAAACTTTTTCAAACGGAATTTTCTTCATTTCCAGATCAAACATCATTTCGTTTATTCTGTTCATTGTTTCAAGCTCGGTTTGCGGCGACTCGATTACGCCCCTTACGACCCGCACCTTGCTGTCATATGTCTGGGCCATCGCATGCGCTATTCTCAGTCCCAGATCAGAGTGCCTTCCCTTATCATACGAGACCACCACGTTTGCAAGATCCTCTTCAAAGTTTTTCCCAAATCGCACACCAACGAAATCACATGTGGACAGGGACAGTAGCTTTCTGTTGTTTCGCAGAAACGCAAAATCGACCAGAACCATGTTGATTCCCTGCTCTTCAACGGTTGCCAGAATTGCCTCGGTGACATCGTGCGAGATGCGCACAAGATACCTATGGCGTATTGACTGAGGGATTGATTTTTTGAGGTTGATGAACGACTCGATTTCGGATTCGGCAAACTTGTTTGAAACTGCAAGCGGCAGATGAACTGGAATGTGGGTCACATTGAGAAACGAAATTTCGCCCTCCTTTTCTTTGGCTATCGCATTTGCAATTTTGAAAAGATTCACCACATATTTTGGATGATACATCACGAGAATTCTGTATTCCTTTCGTTCTTGCGGCCCCTGGTTATAGATTAGTGGCGCGTAATGCTCTATTTCTTTTTTCGACGTGTAAAACTTGTAGATTGCAAAGCCAATCACT
>DATIGB010000055.1:0-11945 GCA_035454985.1 Candidatus Nitrosotenuis sp. | reverse complement strand
CGGGGGATCAACTGCAAAATGAAATTGACGTTCATTCCCTAAGACCATACAGCTCCGGCACAATAACCGGCGTTGTTTCAGTAGAACCAAAAATAGAAAAAGGCGGACACGTGATGTTTGCCATAAAAAAAGACGACACTGAAATAAAATGTGCCGTATACAAGGAAACCGGAATAACAGAGCAGGCTTCAAGTCTGATTGTGGGCGATAAAATTCGCGTGGGTGGTGGAGTCAGAAAGGCATCGCACAAGCACAGCCGTGCACTAAACGTCGAGTTTTTTCAGGTTTTGAGCTTGGAAAAAAAACACATCCTGGTTAATCCAATGTGCACAAAATGCAAAAAACACATGAAATCAAAGGGACAGGGCCAGGGCTTTGAGTGCGTAAAATGCGGGAGAAAATCGCCGAAAAAAGAAACCAGGCAGGTTTCCAGGCAAATAAAAAAGCAAATCTACATTCCTCAAATGTCTGCGCACAGACATCTTACCAGACCTCAACAGAGGCTTGGAATAACAAATAAGGAGTCAAGATTTGACAAGCAGTTTCAATGGGTTTCCGTTTATTAAAACTGAATTAATGGTTTCTATTTTGGATCCATTTAAAATCTTGTAAAGTAACAATTTCTTTTCCGGGTGATTGAATCCAATTGTTTTTTGGAATTTCATTAAGTCTCTTCTTGATACTGTAAGATACCAGCTATCATCGCAATTGGGTCCAGTTATTCTAGATGGTACACCAATAGTATTCATTAAGCATCTGACTTGATTCAGACCTCATCGTTCATACTTTTGACTCTGACTACAAAGTTTGTTTTATCTACCGTGCCCTCATCATCAAAAAATGCCCTTAACCAGAAAATCTTCACAATTTTTTCAGATTTCAGTATTTCATTTCCTATATGCCAACCTAAAGTGTTTCCACCACCAAGCTCTCTGATTCTTGAATACACCCTCTTAGATTTGAAGATCAGATCTGTAGATTTCCTTCTTCTGACCGTGATTTTGTAGACATCACGTACATCTTTCGAAAACTCTTCCAACAACTTCTTATTCGTATTGCAGTAACCTACCTCGTATCTTCTTCTATCTCTGTGGTATCGTCTACCGTTTACAATCTGTAAACTTTCCTTCTCTACATATGTTAACATTCATCCATCTGAGCATACATGCGCAGCTATTCTGGCTTCCTCCGGTTCCATCTTGTCTTGTTAGATTCAACAGGAAAATAAGACTAGCGGGGAGTAGACTTTCAGGAGGTTTTAACTCCATTTGAACTACTGATCTGCGGGTGTCGCATCAATTATGATTATGAGCCCGCCGGGATGACTTAGTCCTATTAAGACTGACTTCCCCACCCCGCTGATTAAAAATGAGGTCTCAGGGGATATATACACTCTGATTTTTGCAAATAATTATTAGCATTTCAATCACAGCTCTTGTGTGAATAAAAAAATTCGAATTGCCGGAATTGTTGCCGCGCTTGCAGTATCCGCAATCATTCTCTCATCGCCCTCTCATGCGCCCCCGCTGCCTCAGCCAAACCAAGAATCAAAAAACGAGTCCGTCCAAGTTCTTGCAACAAACCTCAAAAAGCCGTGGGCCATTGCATTTGCCAAGGACAGAATTTTTGTAACAGAAAAGGAAGGCGCAATAAGAGTAATCCAGTCAAACGTTCTCCTTGATTCGCCCCTTACCGTTTTGAGGGCTGCAAACGTCTACGGAGGCGGACTGCTTGGCATAGCGACACACCCTGACTTTGAAAACAACCATTTTCTCTACGTGTATTACACGTATTCTGAAAACGGCACGCTTCTCAACAAGGTTCTCCGCATCACCGAATCTGAAAACAAGCTCAAGGACGCCATAATCATAATTGACAAAATTCCAGGCTCGCAGTTCTATAACGGCGGCGTGATGAAGTTCGGGCCTGACGGAAAACTGTACGTTGCCACCGGCATGCCGTCTGAAAACTCCCACGACTCCCAAGACGCATCCTCGCTTGCAGGAAAAATTCTCCGACTAAACGACGATGGAACAATACCTGACGATAATCCGTTTCCCCACTCGCCCGTATTTTCCCTGGGGCACAGGGACCCGCAGGGCATGGCATGGGACAAGCAGGGCAACCTCTACATAACCGAGCTTGGTCCGACAAAAAACGACGAAATCAATCTTGTCAAGCCGGGGCAAAACTACGGCTGGCCAGACCAAGAGTGCTCTGGAAAAGAAAACTATGTGGACTCGGTAAGGTGTTACGACCCGAGCATAGAACCGGGGGGAATTGTGTTTTATAGCGGGGACAAACTTGAATATAATGACAGCTTGATTATGGCAACATTGCGCGGATCAAACTTATACAAACTGGACATATCTGATAACAAGGTAATATCGCAAAAAAGCATACTGGGCGGAACCGGAAGAATCCGGGACGTGGGGCTGGGCCCTGACGGCTATCTTTACATTATCACATCAAATACTGACGGCAAGGCGTTTCCCGACAAGTTAGATGACAAGCTAATGAGAATACTGAAGTAAGTTGCCAAGTTTTGACGTTTCGCGGTTTTTTGAAAAAAATAGAAAGGAAAGAATCGACATTGTAGCCAAGTTTGCAAATCTGACCAAGCAAGAAATACAAACACTTGAGGATTCCGGCGGAATCTCATTTGAGCAGGCAGATAAAATGGTCGAAAACGCGATAGGGACATTCTCGTTCCCTCTTGGAATAGCGACCAATTTTACGATAAACAAAAAGGAATACCTGATCCCAATGGTAATTGAGGAGCCGTCCGTGATTGCCGCAGCATCAAAGGCTGCCAAGATAGCAAGGATGCACGGCGGCTTTGCAATGCAAAACGACGAATCATACAGCATAGGGCAGGTACAGGTAGTAAACGTGGATGTGGAATCTGCCACGCAAAAAGTTCTCCAGTCCTCAAAGGAAATACTAAATCTCGCAAACTCCAAAAGCAACACCCTTTCAAAAATCGGCAAGGGAGCAAAGGATGTCTCGTGCAAGGAAATCAAGACTGACTCCGGCCCGATGCTGATTGTCGAGCTGTTAATTGATGTCGGCGACGCGATGGGGGCAAACGTTACAAACACGATGTGCGAGGCAGTTGCACCGCTCATAGAAAAAATCACAGGCGGCAAAGTAATACTTAGGATTCTCTCAAACTATTCCACAAGAAGAATGGTAAGGGGCACTGCCACATTTGACAAAGAGGCAGTCGGCGGACAGGAAACAGTTGACAACATAGTCCTGGCGTACCAGTTTGCAGCATACGACGAATACCGGGCAGTAACGCACAACAAGGGAGTGATGAACGGAATAATCGCAGTAGCAAACGCAACCGGGCAGGACACCCGCGCAATCGAGGCAGCCGCCCATGCATATGCCGCAAGAAATGGAAGGTATACCTCGATTACGCAATGGGACAAAGACAAGGACGGAAACTTGGTAGGCAAAATCGAAATCCCAATGTCCGTTGGAATAGTGGGGGGGATAATCAACGTGCATCCGACTGCAAAAATTTGCACAAAAATACTTGGGGTGGAATCCGCAAGCGAGCTTGCATGCATAATCGGAGCCGCAGGCCTTGCGCAAAACTTTAGCGCCCTGCGGGCACTTGCGTCAGAGGGGATCCAAAAGGGCCACATGAGACTACACGCAAGAAACATTGCGGCTGCGGCAGGCGCCACAAACGAGCAGATCGATGCACTAGTCAAGAAAATGACAGCGGAAGGCAACATTTCAATTAATCGAGCGCGTGAGCTCTTAGAACAGACTTAATTCTAACAATGACCTCTACATTATTTTCCGTTTAATCAAATCCTATTGAAAAATTCTTCTTTTGTTAAACCCGCTTGTGATATTATGGACAATAATGTTCCCTTCTTGATTTCTTTATGGCGCGGAACTGTGACCTTGTGTTTTCCATCTGTCAGAAATATGTGACTTCCAGTTTGTCCTGTTTGCCGGAATTCGGATTTGTTGAGAATTTTTAGAACATCTCTCCAGGAAAGCGCTGGAAGTTTAGATGGCAACTTCGATTATTTTGCCTTTCTTGATCTTTTCTAATTTGTCCTTTTCTTCAGGAAATGCTTGAAAATATCCTGATACTGCATCATTGATCATTTCTTTGAGTTCTGATTCTGTATCTGCCTGTGTTATTATCCCTGGAATTTCTATGCACTGTGCACTAAATCCACCTTCCTCTTCATTTCTTATGGCGAAAGAGAGTTTGTTTTTCTTCATGATGACATTTAGCTAAACAAGTATAAAATCAATATGCATGATACACGTAGGATGCCATCTGTTGGAATCTGACCTTCTTAGACTTGATATAAATATAATTTAGAATAGCCGTCATAGATTAATTCGGTTTTATAGGATTTTCTAGTGATTTATTGGATATTAATCCTAGGCATAGATGATCTCAACAACACTCTATCCAAACAATTCGGCAGAATCAAAATTTGAACAACAAAATATAGAGGTTCTTTTCTCAAGAATTAAAGATGACCAAAGTAAAATTTGCCATTCCAAAGGGCAGCCTTGAAGATGCAACCTTTGCCATTCTGGAAAGATCCTGGACCAAGGTTCAGCGCAAGAGCCGTACATACCGCGTCACCTTGGATGATCCGGAAATTGCTGTAAAAATGCTAAGGCCGCAGGAAATTCCGACATTTGTCTCCGATGGCCTGTATGATGTCGGTATTACTGGAAAGGACTGGATTGGCGAAACAAATTCCGATGTGGAGCCTCTACTGGACTTGGAATATGGCAAAATAAAACTGGTGATAGCAATTCCTGACACTTATCGATTCAAGTCACTAGATGAAATGATTGCAGCATACGCAAAACAAAAAAGAGTATTCCGAATATCCTCCGAATATCTGACAACTGCCTCAAAATTCATCAAGCAGCTAAAATCATACAAAAAATACTACGGAAACAAAGACCCGCAAATTGTCACGCCGTGGCTCCGTATTGGGACAAACAAAAGCGTGCAAATTCATCTGTCGTTTGGCGCAACAGAGGCCAAGCCCCCAGATGACGTGGATGCAATAATGGATGTCACAGAGACTGGAACTACGCTTGAACAAAACCAGCTCAAGATAGTCGACGTTGTCTTGCAGTCAAGTGCCCACCTAATTGCAAACAAAAGCTCACTGCGTGATAAAACAAAGAGGGAAAAGATCTTTGACATCATTACAGTCATGAGGGGCGCAGTTCAGGGAAGAAAGTATCTCCACATTTACCTAAACGTAGAGGAAAAGAACCTGCCGAAACTGCTAACCAGCTTACCGTCCCTCAAGCGCCCGACAATTAGCCCGCTGAGCGAAAAGGGATGGTATGGCGTAAACACCATAGTGCCAAAATCAGAGTTTCACAAAATGATCCCAAAGCTTAGAAAAATCGCACAAGGACTGGTAGTGCACGAGCCAAGGCAGATCCTAGAACTTGAAGAGATAAAGCGTCACGAAGAAAATTGATGAAGATAACCGCAGTCAAAGACGTACGTTCCTTTGCCAGCTCACAGTCGCGCAAATTCGACAAAAGGAAGGTCGAATCAATAATTGGCGCGGTGCAAAGGGACGGGGACTCTGCACTCAGAAGATTTGAAAAAAAATTCAACGGCGTCAGCATCAAGACGTTTCTGGTGTCAAAAAAGGAAATCAGGGATGCCTACCAAAGCGTAACTGAAGACCAGATAGGGGCAATCAAGCTGGCAAAGACAAGGCTGGAAAAAACAGAGTCGGCACTAAAAAACAAGCTTGGAAAAATCGAAATAAAGACAGACGGAATCAAAATCACAAAAACATTCACCCCGCTGGACAGCGTAGGCTGCTACGTGCCTGGCGGACTGGCAAGATACCCAAGCTCAGTGGTAATGTCTGTCGTTCCGGCAAAAATAGCAGGCGTAAAAAAAACAGTAATCGTCACACCACCGAACAAGGCTGGAAAAGTTGACCCACTGATACTGGTTGCAGCAGACATCTGCAGAGCTGACCAAGTCTTCAAAGTTGGGGGCGCACACGCAATAGCGGCACTTGCACTTGGCACCAAGTCCATCCCGCGGGTGGACAAAATAACTGGGCCTGGGGGCTCGTTTGTGACTGCGGCAAAGTATCTTGTTTCAGATATTACGTCAATTGACATGCTTGCAGGCCCGACCGAACTGGCAATAATTGCTGACGACTCGGCAGATCCAAAGCTTGTCGCACTGGATCTGATTTCACAGGCAGAGCACAGTTCAGACACCTCATGTTATCTGATCACGCCATCAAAAAGTCTGGCATACAAGGTGGTGGATCTTGTTGAAAAGATAACGCCTACACTGCAAAGAAGGGAAATCATTGCAAGCAGCCTTGACAAAAACGGGTTTGTCGCAGTATGCAAAATGTCGGATGCAGTCTTGCTCGCAAACAGCCTTGCACCCGAACACCTAGAAATCATAACAAGACAGCCAAAAGCAATATCGAATAAAATTAAATCTGCCGGCCTTGTACTGTTGGGGAAAAACACGCCGTCCGCAGCAAGCGACTACCTGCTTGGAACAAACCACATTTTGCCCACAAACAGGTTTGGAAGATCAAGGGGCTCGCTTTCAGTACTTGACTTTTTAAAAATACAGACAAGTGTCGAGTCATCCAAAAAAGACCTTCAAAAGATAAACAAATATCTAAAAGCATTTGCAAAGGCAGAAAGCCTTCCAAATCACTACGAAGCGGTGAAACAAAGACTATGAGCATCAAATGGTTCCATCAAAAACTAGATCAGTATTCGGCGCTGTCTGGATATCAGAAACCGGCGTACCATGCAGGAACGTTAAAGCTTGATTCCAACGAAAACTTTGTGATAAACAAGCAGTTCCAGCAGGAAATAATCGACGGCGCAAAGAAGAACTCTGATATCCGCCAATACCCGCTTGGGAAATCTGACAATCTGGTATCCGCACTGTCTGAACACCTCAACGTACCGTCCTCGATGATTGGAATCGGAAATGGCTCTGATCAGATACTTGATCTTATACTTGCAAACTTTGCGTCAAAAAAGACCAGAATACTAACGTCTGATCCGACATTTGGATTCTTTGAGGAGCGATGCAAATTGTACTCGATTCCCACGACAAAAATTCCGTTTTCAAAAAACATGACGCTAAACACAGGTGATTTTGTCACAAAATTCAACAAAGCGGACATATTGTACCTTGACTCGCCAAACAACCCGACAGGATTTCAATTCACAAAAGACGAAATCACAGAACTGATCAAAAAATTCGACGGGCTTGTTATAGTGGACGAAGCATACGGGGAATTTTCCGATTATTCGGTCGTATCAATGACCAAAAAATTTGACAATCTGATTGTTGTAAAGACATTCTCAAAGGCCTTTGGGCTTGCCGGACTTCGGCTGGGGTATGTGGTTGCGAACAAGCGGTTCATAGACGTGTTTTCACGAGTGCTCCAGTACCCATATCCACTTAACACGATAGCGATTGAGGCAGGAATACTTGCCCTGCAAAAGGCAAAACAAATCTCACAAACCATTGAGGAAATTAGGCAGGAGCGATCAAGAATAATAAGAAAGTTACGCGAAACCGGAACGTTTGACGTCTTTGACTCAAAGGCAAACTTTGTCCTCTTTGATGCTAGGGGAGCAGACAAGAGAATCTACACTGCATTGCTTGAACAAGGCATCTCTATTCGAAAACTGGGAAAAATTGGAAAGCACGATGGGTGCCTGAGGGTCACCGTTGGAACAAAGGACATGAATTCCAAGTTTTTGCTGGCAATACGTGATTTTCTACAATGAACTACCAAAAATCAGGCAGCGATATGATTGCAAAAGGAGCTAGCCTCACTGATGACATTGACTGTGTGATTTTCGACTGTGACGGGGTCCTAGTCGACGTTTCAAAATCATATGATCTGGCAATTCGGAAAACCACGCAGTACGTGCTAAAAAAATTCGCAGGCATCAGATCCATACCAATAACTGCCAAAATAATATGCAGTTTCAAATCAACCGGGGGATTCAATGACGAAGTGGATGTCACATACGCGTCCATTGTATCATTGGTTGCCGCAAAAAAACTCGGAACTAATGGCACAAAATTCATCTACCGAGTAATTAAAAATGCAGACAGCACTGGAATAAAATCAGTTGAAAAATTCCTTAATACACTTGATGTCGATCTTTCCGATATAAGAAAAAAGCTGGACTATCCGGGAAACCGCGCGACAAATCCTCTGTATGAAATTTTTGATCAGATTTTCTACGGGCCTGAACTGTACAAAAAACTCTTTAAAAAAAAGTCCCAGTTTACAGAGAAGGGGCTAATCAATAACGACAAGGTAATCCTTACAAAAAAACTGCTCTCCACATTTGAGAAAAAGTTTGGCAAAAACCTTGCCATAGTGTCGGGTCGTGGAAAGGAATCGGTGCACTATTCGCTCAAGGGACTGCTAGGCAGGTTTAACCTGAAAAGCTCAGTGTTTCTAGAAGACGAGCCAAGGGAAATGGCAAAACCAAATCCGAAATCATTACTGTTTTCCATCAGCAGGCTGAATGCCAAGCATTCCCTCTATGTGGGAGATTCCATGGAGGATCTGATCATGGCCAAAAAAGTAGCCAGGATGGGCAAAAAAATAACATTCTGCGGCATTTATGGGACAAGTGAAAACACTCGCTCCAAGATACATCTCTTCAAAGACCAAGGGGCACAACTCATAATAAAATCAATAAATTCGCTCCCAAAGGCATTAAATTTGGCAAAGTAAAATCTTTGAGTAACTTATGGCGGCAAGAAAGAGCAGCATTAGGCGTGAAACAAAGGAGACCTCTGTAAGCGTACAAACCAATCTTGACGGTAACGGAAAGATATCCGTCAAAACCGGAATCGATTTCTTTGATCATCTAATTACCTCGTTTGCAAAGCATTCCATGCTTGATCTTACCGTAAAGGCAAAATCCAATGATAACATTCTGCACCACTTGATCGAAGACGTGGGAATCGCCATTGGCGCCGCAATAGACAAAGCGCTTGGGACCAGAGCCGGAATCACGAGGTTCAGCTACGCATCGGTCCCACTTGACGAGTCTCTTGCAGAAGCTACAATAGACCTGGTGAGGCGCCCGTATCACAAGATCAGTCTCTCAATCAAGAGAACGCAAATCGAAGGGATGTCAAAAGAGGACATTGAGCATTTTTTTACATCCCTTGCGCAGAACCTAAACAGCTGTATACACCTAAATGTCAAGTATGGAGAAAACGACCATCACAAAGTAGAAGCTGCAATAAAGTCGCTTGCAGTGGCATTCAGAACAGCAGCCAGTGTTGATAAGAAGCAAAAAGGAATACCAAGTACCAAAGGTTCAATGTGATGAAGGTAGCAATATTTGATTATGGGGCAGGCAACATATTCAGCCTAAAGGTAGCTCTGGAAAAACAGGGAGCGACAGTTGACATCATAAAAACTTTTGATCAGGCAAACAGTTATTCTGGATTGCTGTTGCCCGGCGTTGGCAACTTTGATCCGGCAGTACAGAGCATGCGCAAAAACTCAAAGACTACATTTCAGGAATACGTCAAGGACAAAATTCCTGTACTTGGGATATGTCTTGGCATGGAAATGTTTTTTGAAAAAAGCGAGGAAGGAAAAGAGCGAGGACTTTCTGTTATGGAAGGCGAAGTGGTAATCCTTCCAAACAAATTCAAAATACCACACATGGGTTGGAACAACTTGAAACTCAGAAAATCAAACCCCTTGATGGACGGCATCCCGGATTCATCCTGGGTTTATTTTGTCCACTCGTACAGAGTAAAACCAAAAAATGACGACATAATAGTTGCCGATTCGGATTACGGCATAACGGTTCCAGCCATAGTAAACAGCGGAACGCTTTACGGAACCCAGTTCCACCCCGAAAAGTCAGGCAAGATTGGCTCTATGATGATTCAGAACTTTTTACGAGAGTGCAAAAAGTGAAGATAATACCTGCAATTGACCTCATGGAAGGTCAGGTAGTAAGACTGTACAAAGGAAAGCCGGAAAACAAGACAGTATACGGCAGTGATCCTATGGCTGTGGCAAAAAAATGGGAAAGGGCGGGAGCAGACATGCTGCATTTAGTTGACCTCGATGCAACCTTGCAGAGGGGCTCAAATCTCAAACTGATTGAAAAAATTGTCAAGGAAATATCCATTCCAGTACAGATAGCTGGCGGATTGAGGACAGAACCGGTGATTTTGGGGGCCTTGGACCTTGCACAAAGGGTTGTCCTAGGTACAATCGCATTCAACGACATGAACCTTGTTTCAAGACTGGCGACAAAGTTTGGCACTAGCAGAATAGTAATATCTGCTGATCACAATGACGGTGTAATCGTGATAAATGGGTGGCAACAACCGACTAGTATCGATCTGGTTGCTGCGATGCAGAGTTTTACCGAAAGAAACTTTTCAGAATTTCTTATAACGAACGTCTCAAGAGACGGTACAATGGAAGGACCGGATCTGGGTTATCTGAAAAAGGCCTGCTCGTTTTCAAACGCAAACGTAATCGCAAGTGGAGGAATATCAAACCTTGGTGACATCACGGCAGTAAAGAACTGTAATGCATACGGTGTCATTCTTGGCAAGGCGCTTTATGAGGGAAAAATATCCGTTGAGGAGGCAAAAAATCTGGCATGACTCTAACTAAAAGAATCATACCGTGTCTTGATGTGGCAAACGGGCGCGTGGTCAAGGGATTGAATTTTGCGTCAATCAAGGATGCAGGCGATCCCGTCCTGCTTGCAGAAAAATACAGCAAGGAAGGCGCAGATGAGCTTGTTTTTCTTGATATTACGGCGTCAGAGGAACAAAGGGAAACCATCCGCTCGCTCGTATCAAAGGTTGCCCAGGTAATTGACATTCCGTTTACAGTTGGCGGCGGAGTTAAGACGCTTCAACATGCGCGCGACATTCTACTTTGCGGTGCAGACAAGGTTGCAATCAACACTGGAGCAGTAAAGAATCCGCAAATCATAACAGAACTGATGAACCTCTTTGGAAAGCAATGTGTTGTTGTGGCAATAGATGTAAAACGTAATTATGACTTGGCCAAAGGAAAAAATGTTTTCTCAGATGGTTCCAAAAAGTTTTGGTTTGAGGTATTCATATACGGTGGAAAAAAGGAAACTGGCATTGATGCAATTGAATGGGCAAAAAATGTACAACAGCTAGGAGCCGGAGAAATTCTGCTTACAAGCATAGACAAGGACGGAACAAAGGATGGCTATGATATAATTCTGACAAAGGCAATAGTCGAAACAGTGTCCACCCCCGTGATTGCCTCAGGCGGATGCGGGGAGCCGCTTCACATGCTTGAGGTGTTCAAAAAAACAGATGTTGACGCAGCTCTTGCGGCATCAATATTTCACTATGAAACTCACTCAGTCGATAGGGTAAAGGAATATCTAAAAGAAAATGATGTAGACGTAAGATTATAAGTCAAAACTGGAAAATTCCACTAATGAAAAAAACAATCTCTGATCTGGATTTCTCAAAGGGAGACGGCCTCGTTCCAGTCATAGTTCAGGATTCCAACACAAAAGAAGTCTTGACACTTGCCTATTCCAACAAGGAATCGCTTGAATTGACACAAAAAACCAAAAACTCCTGGTTCTGGAGCAGATCAAGAAACAAACTATGGATGAAAGGAGAAGAATCAGGCAATACGCAAAAGGTCAAAGAGATTCTAGTCGACTGTGACTCTGATGCTGTGATATATCTGGTGGAACCTGCAGGACCTGCATGCCATACTGGAGAGCGTGTCTGTTTTCATAATAGACTGGACTAGCAAACTTTCTGATAACGAGCCGTCACCGTGTCATCTAGGGTTTCGTTTATGATCTCAAATGTTAATGGCCTGTACTTTGTGTCTTTAAAGACAACT
>DATIGB010000054.1:0-2048 GCA_035454985.1 Candidatus Nitrosotenuis sp. | reverse complement strand
ACTAGGAACTTTGCGTACGAGAACGCGCTTGACTTTATCGCGCTGGGATTCAAGCCGGAAAAGACGAAAATAATAATCAACACAAAAAACATCAGGACGCTATACCCGATAGCGGCCGAGGTCGCAAAAAAGATCAACTTTTCAAACACAAAGGCAGTGTTTGGCTTTACAAACGAGACCAACATTGGGATGATCTTTTACACGTCACTCCAGTCCGCCCCCTGCTTCATAGAGGATAGGCCAGTCCTCATTCCGCTTGGCGTTGATCAGGATCCCCATTTTCGCATAACGCGCGACGTTGCGCCAAAGATAGGAAGGCCCAAGCCCGCCCTGATCCACAACATCATGATACCGTCCCTTTCCGGCCCCGGCGGAAAAATGTCAGCCTCCGATGAGGCCGGAACGGTGTACACGACAGACGCACCCGATGCAGTAAAGAAGAAGATAAACAAGTATGCCTTTTCAGGCGGCCAGCCGACTGTTGAGGAGCACCGAAGGATTGGCGGCAATCCTGACATCGATGTTTCGTACCAGTACCTCAGGATTTTCTTTGAGCCCGACGACAGGAAACTAAAATCGATATACGACGACTACAAGTCAGGCAAGATGCTCACAGGCGAGCTAAAGGCAATACTCATTGAAAAGGTAAACGCGTTTCTCAAGACGCACCAGGAAAAAAGGGAAAAGGCAAAAAGCCAGATTGACAAGTTCTTCTTTGAGGACTGATGAAAATAAAACTGGTCTGCTCAGACAAAAACGAGGCAACAAAGCTTGCGAGCCTGATTTTCATAAAGGACGGAGGGGAGACTTTCATCCGCTCCGTTGTGAATGTCTACGAAAACGAGATAGTCATATCGCTAAAGGACAAGTCGGTGCACTCGGTTGTACTGAGGGACACGACTCAGGTGGAAATGTTTACGGACTTTATCCAGTCGGTGGTCGAAAACGAGAATCAGATCACCTACACGATGGCAGTAAACGACACAGTCGAGATAGCAAAGGGCTAGACCAGCGACTTGTCCATTTCGCCTGACAGAGTCTCCTCGACCTTTAGAAAGTACATCTTTGTGGAGTTTGGCATTGCGGACAGGTTGTTGTCAACTGCCATCATGAAATAGCGGACTGCCCTTTTTGAAATGTCCAAGTTGAACTTCATCGGCAGCAGCGGGTCCTGGTGTACGCTTATCTTTTCTGCGAGCCACGGCGGGGCCATGTCCTTTGCCTCCTGAATAATCTTTGCGTACCAGAACGCCAGGCTTTCAGGGTGGAGCCCTTCCTGCAGGTTGGTGACGTCCTTTGCGAATCTTTTCATCAAATGGTTGGTGATGGTCAACTGGTTCGAGTCGGGAATTTTCGTTTTATTTCAATAACTCAAACATGAGTAAGCACTTGGTCAACTTATAGTAGTTTGCCGGAGGCATCGATCTCAGAGTTTCGTATCCTCGTGCTCGATATTTTGGAGCCGTCATCTGCCAGAATCATCGGGACAGATATTACCTGCACCGGGGCAAGGCTCCTCTGGGCTCTGAGCTGGTTCAGGATATTTCCCTGGTGCGCAGTTTCCTCGCTTACGATTAGCGCCTCCACGCTTTGCTCAAGCACCGCAGGGCCAAAATCATTGTCCAGCTTGCTAATGATGCAGGATTTTTCCGGAAACGTCTTTTCGACTAGCGACTTTAGGGAGTCGTGTCTTTGCGCGTATGTATGCCACAGCTTCTTTCCCCTTTTTGCTGCAAACTCGTCGCTTGTCAGCCCGATTATCACCTTTGATGAAACAGAGAACGCTTCTCTTAGCAGCGCCATGTGTCCTGCATGTATGACGTCAAATGTCCCTCCCATCGCTACTAGTCTGAACCGAGGCATGATTGTGGTTAGGAATTTTGTAGATAAATCTATGGCGCTACAAGTATGATTGACACGGTGTTTCCCGGTGCCGCAAGTGCAGCCCCGCTTGGGTCCCACACGTACGTCTCAATGAAAAAGCCCCCCGCGTTTTGCGGAGTCCATGAAATTTTCGGAGTCTGCATCTGAGTAGAGTTGAAGAGACC
>DATIGB010000053.1:0-5253 GCA_035454985.1 Candidatus Nitrosotenuis sp. | reverse complement strand
CAAACGAGGTCGTCTTCAAGGTAAAGTTTGCAGGCCTCAACCACGACGACATCTGGGGAATGAGGGGAAAGCCCATCCAAATACCAATGCCACACATCTCGGGAACAGATGCTGCAGGTGAGGTGGTGGCTGTTGGCCAGGATGTAACTGGCATCAAAATAGGCGACAGAGTTGTATCGCACGGAAACATTTCATGCCGTACCTGCAGGGCGTGCACCAGCGGCAGAGAATACGATTGCAAACAGCGAAAGGTTTGGGGATTCCAAACTGGACCACTGTGGGGCGGGTACTGCGAAATGACGCACCTCCCAGAGGTAAACGTAGTCAAAATTCCAAACAACATAAGCTACGAGGAGGCCGCTGCGGCATCAATGGTTCTTACCACCTCATGGCACATGCTGGTTGGTCGCGCAAAAATCAGGCCAGGGCAAACCGTTTTGATAATGGGTGGGGGCTCTGGCATGGGGACGTTTGGGATCCAAATCGCAAAATTGTATGGGTGTACTGTTATCAGCACTGCAAGTTCTGACAAGCTAGAAAAATGTTTGAATCTTGGTGCAGACTATGCGATTGATCACAGAAAGGAGGACTGGCACAAAGAGGCATTCTCAATATCTAAGGAACTGGCAAAAACGAAAAACGAACCGCCCGGAATAGACGTGATCTTTGAACACGTCGGGGGCTCGCATTGGAACAAGGAGCTCACGCTTCTCAAGTATGGCGCGACCTTGGTTACGACAGGTGCCACGACTGGCTATGACGTTCAAACCGATCTTAGGCACATTTTTTTCAAGGGGACAAACATACTTGGCTCGACTCAGGGAACCAGGGCAGAACTGGAAGAAGCCATGCACTGGATGTCAAAAGGAAAGATCAAGTCCATAATAGATTCTGTATACCCGCTGGAAAGTGCAGTGGACGCACACACAAAAATGCTCAAAGGAAACGTCTTCGGCAAAATTCTGATGACGCCAAGCTAGGCTCAGCCAAGCCCAAATTTGTGGTGCAGACTTGGGCCTAATATCATGTCTCAAAGCAAGCTTATCTGATCCAAACATCTTACGTGTTATCATGTTCTAGAATGCTCTGTTTTTATTGGCAAAATTTATTCGTAAAAGCACAGAGACGGACCTGCCTGATAAAAAAGGAAGAACGATTTATTTCTCAAAATCGCCCTCCTCTCAAAACACGGACGCTTTTCTGGAAAACCATCCTGAGGACCAATCCAATCACAAAGAATTTGACAAGTTGACAAAAAACACAAACGAGAAAGTCTCAATTGTGAATATTGAGGACAAAAAACAAGACAGGATCAGCACCATTAATCACATAATAGAAGAAGAGGAAAAACAGATAAAGAACATTCAAAAGTTAATCCAGCAGCAATCAAAAAATCTTGAACGCGCAAAACAACTGCTGAGGGAAAAACAATCCCTGCTTCAGACTGAGTTCGATAGAAAGACAAGCAAGTTTTCCAACTCTGAAAAGTTTTCAATAGTGGGAGAGTTTTCCTCAAAGATGGCTCATGACATCAGAAACCCGTTGTCCGTAATCAAAATACAAGTAGATCTTTTGAAGATGCGCTACTCAAAGCAAGAAGACAAAATACTGCTTGATTCGCTTGGGAGAATGGAGAAGGCTGTTGGTGGGATCACTTCTCAGCTTGACGACGTCCTTCACTTTCTTAAGGAACGCCCCCTTCGTTTTGAAAATACCAGCATCTTGAAAATATTGGAAGAATCACTCTTCTATGTAGAAAAACCCGAAAACATAACAATCGAGATTCCGACGCATGACATTACAGTTTTGTGCGATGCCAACAGAATGCAGCGGGTATTCACAAACATGATTCTGAACGCTATTCAGGCGATGAACGGCAACGGACTGATCTCAATTCAATCTTCTGAACAAAATGGCAGCGTGGTAGTAGAGATAACTGATGCGGGCCCAGGAATCCCAGATGAGATTCTGTCAAATATTTTTGAACCCTTGTTCACAACAAAAATCGGCGGAACCGGACTGGGACTGCCAATATGCGAGAAGATCATCGCAGAACACAATGGTTCAATTGCGGTAAAAAACAATCCAACCACATTTACCATAACAATTCCAAAAACTCAAACCTGATCAGCTACCTCTAATCAGAACATGACCGACGCCGGACTCAAAGCCGCAACGACTGTCTGCCCAAATGGGATTTTACTTGATCGGCTAAGCGATCCGCACAGACGTTTCACCAAAACAGAAAAGTCCTTTGATTACCCACGTACGAATTCTAACGCTGGGACTGAATTGTCTGGAACAGTAAACGGCTGCCGGACAAAATCGGAAAACTGACAGTTCTAAAATTAATATAGTCAGCTGTACGCTGATTTATTGCGGGGCCCATGCATTCTGATAAAATTGAAAAATTTTTAGAAAAACAGAACACAGCGCTTGCAAGTGGCGGAGAAGACAGGATACTTGCACAGCACGAAAAAGGAAAGCTCACCGCACGAGAACGAATCAATCTGCTCCTAGACGAGGGAAGCTTTATCGAACTTGATGCTCTTACAACTCATCATTATTATGAATACGACATGCAGAAAAAGAAATTCTTTACTGACGGTGTAATCACAGGATACGGGACAGTTTCTGGGAGGCAGGTCTTTGTGTTTGCCTATGATTTTACCGTTCTTGGAGGTACACTAAGTCAGATGGGGGCAAAAAAAATAACCAAAGTCATGGATCACGCAACGCGTACCGGATGCCCAATAGTCGGCATAGCTGATTCTGGGGGCGCGCGAATTCAGGAGGGAATTCTTAGCCTAGATGGATTTGCAGACATATTTTACCACAACGAGCTTGCATCAGGCGTAGTGCCGCAAATCACTGCAAGCATTGGGCCGTCTGCCGGTGGAGCAGTGTACTCACCTGCGATGACGGATTTTGTCATAATGGTAGAAAAAGTTGGAACCATGTATGTCACGGGGCCCGAGGTTGTCAAGACCGTTCTTGGAGAGGAGGTATCGTTTGAGGATCTTGGCGGAGCAATGACACATGGAACAAAAAGCGGAGTGGCGCACTTTGTTGCAAAAAATGAGTATGACTGCATGGATAAAATCAAAACCTTGCTCTCATACATTCCGTCAAACAACACCGAGGAGCCACCAATAGTTGAAAACGACGACGATCCGAACAGAATTGACCACAACCTGATAAACAAAATTCCCGAAAACTCCCTTCAGCCATACGACATGAAGGAAATCATACACGCGATAGTTGACAACCACACCTTCTTTGAAATCCACGAGCTTTTTGCATCAAACGTTGTTGTGGGATTTGCAAGGATGCACGGAAGAACAGTCGGAATTGTTGCAAATCAGCCGCTTTCTCTTGCGGGTGCCCTCGACATAGATTCGTCAAACAAGGCGTCACGATTCATTAGGTTCTGTGACTGCTACGGAATCCCAATCATTACACTAGTTGACACTCCTGGATACATGCCGGGAACACACCAAGAGCACAACGGAATAATCCGACACGGAAGCAAATTGCTCTATGCATATTGTGAGGCAACCGTTCCAAAAATAACGCTAGTCATAGGAAAGGCATACGGTGGCGCATACATTGCGATGGGAAGCAAAAACCTCAGGACCGACATCAACTATGCATGGCCCACTGCACAAATTGCCGTCCTTGGCTCAGAGGCTGCAGTCAAAATCATGAACAAAAAGGATCTTGACAACGCAAAAAACCCAGAGGAGCTCAAAAAGCAGCTTACTGCCGAATTCAACGAAAAATTTGCAAATCCGTATGTAGCGGCAGCAAACGGCTCAGTTGACGCGGTAATAGATCCAGCACAAACAAGACCAATGCTGATCAAGGCGCTTGAAATGCTTGTAAACAAACGAGATAAACAACTTCCGCGCAAACACGGGAACATCAATTTGTGATTAATATGATAAAAAAAGTTCTTATCGCAAACAGGGGGGAAATAGCCCTACGTGTAATCAAAACATGCAAGGCACTTGGCATCAAAACCGTCGCAGTCTACTCTGACGAGGACTACAACTCCCTGCATGTAAAGCACGCAACCGAGGCATACCATATAGGCAAGGCAGCTCCAAAGGAAAGCTACCTGAATCAGGAAAAAATAATGCAAGTCATCCTCTCGTCTGGCGCAGACGCAGTACATCCCGGCTATGGATTTCTTTCTGAGAACGCTGACTTTGCAAAACTATGCGAGGACAACAAGGTGAACTTTATTGGTCCGTCTTCCGCATCCATGGATCTTTGCGGCGACAAGATGAGATGCAAGTCGGCAATGCTCAAGGCAAAGGTCCCGACAATACCTGGTAGCCCGGATCTTGTAAAAGACGTAGAAGAGGCACTGGACATTGCAAACCAGATAGGATATCCAGTTCTGCTAAAGTCAGTCTATGGCGGTGGCGGCAGGGGAATCCGACTCGTAACCAACGACAAGGAGCTGCGCGAAGCATTTGATACGGTAACCGGCGAATCAATAGCAGCATTTGGGAAATCCGCAATGCTTGTCGAAAAATTCCTTGAAAAAATTCGCCACATTGAATACCAGCTGGCGCGAGACAAGCACGGCAACGCAGTCCACATATTTGAGCGGGAGTGCTCAATCCAGAGACGTAACCAGAAACTAATCGAGCAAACCCCTTCTCCAGTAGTTGACCAAAAAACACGGGATAAAATTGGCGAACTGGTGGTCAATGCAGCAAATGCAGTTGACTATACCAATCTTGGGACTGCCGAATTTCTGAGGGCTGACAACGGGGAGTTTTACTTTATTGAAATCAACGCCAGATTGCAGGTGGAGCACCCGATTACAGAACTAGTCTCAGGACTGGATCTTGTAAAATTACAAATTGACATTGCAAACGGCGAGCCGATCCCATTCAAACAAAAAGACCTCAAAATGAACGGCTATGCAATCGAGTGCAGGATAAACGCAGAGGACACGTTTTTGGACTTTGCGCCGTCGACTGGACCCGTGCCAGACGTTTCAATTCCGTCGGGCCCCGGAGTGCGCTGTGACACTTATTTGTATTCGGGATGCACCGTCTCGCCATTTTATGATTCGCTTATGGCAAAGCTTTGCACGTGGGGGCAAAGCTTTGAAGAGTCAAGAACCAGAATGCTTAACGCACTAAACGATTTCTATATCCAGGGAGTGGAAACCTCAATCCCTCTTTACAAAACAATCCTAAAGACAGAGGAATACAAAAAAGGAAACCTCTCAAC
>DATIGB010000052.1:0-4777 GCA_035454985.1 Candidatus Nitrosotenuis sp. | reverse complement strand
AAATAATTAATCGAGTGTTTCCCTGAGTTTTTCAAGCAGTTCCTTTTGCTGCTTATTGAGTTTGGATGGAATGTCTACCACTAGCCTCACGTATTGATCCCCACGGCCCCGCGAATCTACATTTTGCAGGCCTTTTCCCTTCAGTTTGACTATTGTGTTTGGCTGTGTTCCCTCCTCTACTTTGATCTTTTCATTTTTTTCTAGTGTTGGCACCTCAATTGTCTTGCCAATGCAGGCGTCAACAATTGAAATTTTTGCGTCATAGAAAATATCGGCGCCGTCCCTTTTGAAGAACTGGTGTGGCTTTACCCGTATTCTCACTATCAGATCCCCGTTTTGTCCACGTGGTATTGATTCGCCTTCTCCGTTTATGACATAGTCTCCATTATCAATTCCAGGAGGAATGTCAAACGATACGTGCTTTGTGCCCTTGGTCTTGCCGGTTCCTTTGCACGACGAGCACGGCTTGGATATGATTTGTCCCTCGCCGTGACACTTGCTGCAAGGCTGCACTGTGACAAATGTTGAAAATCCCATATTTCGTGTCATCCTCACCTGTCCCTGCCCCCTACATGTCGAGCACGTTTCTGGATGGGTTCCAGGCGCACAGCCAGATCCTTTGCAGGCATCACAGTCAATATTTTTTCGAATGTCGATGTCAATCCGCTTCCCATGGAAAACATCGTCAAGAGTAATGTCAGTTTCATACAGAATGTCTTGTCCTTTTTGCCTTGCAAATCCGCCAAACCCTCCCGTGCGTCCAAAAAGGTTTTCAAATATGGAGTCAAAACCACCAAAGCCAAAATTAGAGAAAACGTCGTCAAAGTTGGTTCGTGCCCCCTGAAAAATGTCTTCTCTAGAATATCTGCCGTCGACACCCTCATGTCCATACTGGTCGTAGATTTTTCGCTTCTCAGAGTCCGACAAAACAGCGTATGCTTCGGAAATTTCTTTGAAATGTTCTGCAGCCTCTGGGGACTTGTTTCTGTCGGGATGAAATTTCAGTGCCAGCTTTCTGTATTGTGATTTTATCGTGTCTAGGGAGTCGGTTTTGGAAACTCCTAATACTTCATAATAATCTCTTTTTGCAGACATGTCATATCCTAGTTGTTAAATGATGCATTAATTGTTAGTTTGTCGTATTTGTATTCTGCGTATTTTGCTGCGAATCTCCAGTGTTCTGGGAAGTCTGTCCTTCAGTGTTTGGCGGAGGCGAGACGTTCTTGTAAAGCTCCGTTGTTATTTCATTCACTATTGACTTTAGCGCGTCGAGTTTTGGCCTTATTTGGTTTGCGTCCTTGTCCAAGACCTCCTTTAGTTCTTTTACTGCTTCAGATATTTTGATTCCCTGCTCTTGCGTGATTTTGTCCTTTAGATCTTGGCTTATCAGTTTTTCAGTTGTATACACAAAGCTCTCTGCTTCGTTTTTTAGGTCTATTGCCTCCTTTTTCTTTTTATCCTCCTCTGCAAACTTTTCAGCGTCTTGCTTTAGCTTGTCAATTTCGTCCTTTGATAGTTTAGAGCCGGCTTGGATCGTTATTTTTGCCTCCTTTTTGGTTCCGAGATCTTTTGCAGTGACATTTAGGATTCCGTTTGCGTCGATGTCGAATTTGACCTCAATTTGCGGAATTCCGCGCGGTGCAGGAGGAAGGCCGGTAAGATTAAAGCTGCCAAGCGAAACATTGTCAGCAGCCATGGGTCTTTCTCCCTGTACTACATGAATTGTGACGGCGGTTTGGTTGTCAGCTGCGGTTGTAAAGACTTTGGTTTTTGATGTTGGAATGGTAGTGTTTCTTTCGATTAGTGGCTCACGTAAACCTCCAAGCGTCTCGACTCCAAGAGTAAGTGGAGTTACATCGAGTAATACGATATCGCTGGTCACATCGCCTGCAATGATTCCTGCCTGGATTGCTGCACCCACTGCCACTGCCTCCATTGGATCAACTCCGGATTCCGGATCCTTTCCTATCACATCGCCAACGAATTTTTTTACCAGAGGAATTCTTGTAGGCCCTCCAACTAGGACAATTTTCGATACGTCTGATGTTGAAAGTTTGGCATCCCTCAACGCATTGTCAATTGAGGTTCGGCATCTTTCAACTATAGGTCTGATCAGTTCTTCAAATTTAGCTCTGGTCAGTTTGACTTCCAGATTTTTTGATCCAGATGCCGGATCATGGAATATGAAAGGAATGTTGATGTCAGTTTCCATCACGGTAGATAGTTCAATCTTTGCCTTTTCGGATGCCTCTCTGACTCTGGTCATAGCTGTGCTATCACCGGTAAGATCCACTCCGGTGGTTTTTCTGAACTCGTTTGTTACATAATCAATTAGAATTTTGTCCATATCTGTGCCGCCAAGCTGCGTATCGCCAGATGTACTTAGTACTTCAAAGACGCCGCCGCCCATTTCCATTATGGTCACATCTAGTGTTCCGCCGCCAAGATCAAAGACCAGAATTTTCATTTCTTGCCCTGCCTTGTCAAGTCCAAAGGCAAGGGATGCCGCTGTCGGCTCGTTGATTATTCTTACGACTTCCAGTCCCGCGATGGTTCCTGCGTCCTTTGTCGCCTGTCTTTGGTTGTCATCAAAATAAGCGGGGACCGTTATGACTGCCTTTTCTACCTTTTCGCCCAGAAATGCCTCGGCGTCCTTTTTGATTTTTTGCAGAATAAACGAGGAGATCTGTTGCGGTTTGTACTCTTTTCCTTGAATTTTGAATACGTGGTCGCTTCCCATTTTTCGCTTTGCTGCCACAATGGTGTTGTCAGGATTAGTTACTGCCTGTCTTCTTGCCGGCTCGCCTACCAGAAGCTGACCGTCCTTTGTAAATGCGACTACTGATGGGAAGGCTTTGCCTCCGATTGAAGTACCCTCTGCTGCCGGAATAAGGGCGGGTTTTCCTCCCATCATTACAGCCGCAGCCGAATTACTTGTTCCTAAATCTATACCAATTATTTTTGCCATGTTTTCACCATTTGATTATTGTTTTTTAGATATTTCGACTAGTGTCGGTCTAATTGTCCTTTTATGAGAAATATATCCTTTCCTGATTTCTTTGGTTATTGTGTTTTCATCCAAGCTTTCATCTATTACAACTGAGATAGCCTCGTGAAGATTTGGATCGAATATTTCACCTAGTGCATTAATTGGGGACACGTTGTATTCGGTCAACAAACTGTCAATATTTTTCAGTATGGAGTCAAGCCCTTGCGCGTTAACGGTCTCTTTTATAAGAATGTCCTTTGCCCTGCTCAGATCGTCATAGATTGTCAGAAACTTTAACATGAATTTGTCAAGTTTGTCGTTAATGCCATTTTCTATGTCTTGTTTGGTTTTTTTTTCCAGATTTAGAAAATCTGCAAGCGAGCGCTTTAGCTTGGCATCAGATATTGCAAGAAGTCTTTGTGACTCTTCTAATTCACGGGTCAATTCCTCAACAGTTGGTTTTGACTCTGATTCGGCGTATTCAATATCTGCTTCGTCCACATCTGAAACGTTTTGCCTGTCATCGTCGGAAGTATACAATTAAGATATTTTTTTGCAAACTAGTTTTATTCTTTGTGTGTTATTTCACAGAGGGGGTTTCCCTTTATTATGATAAGATCGTTGTCTTGCTTTTTGCGTAGATTTTCGTAGTCGGATTTTGAACAAATGACCAAAATTGTCGTTTTGTCATTGTGGAACAAATCCAAGTTAGGATCAGAATACGCCTCAACGTCTCCAATATAGTCCCTAAGCCTTGTGATAAGGCTCTGCAGCATTTCGATTTTGTCGCCACGCATTTCATGCTGATCCAGCGACCAAGAGAGTGCAATTTTTGTGCGGCTTGCCTTCAAATCGTTTTTCTTTAATGTAGTTCTAATCTCATCAATCAATCTTTTGATGTAGCCGTCCACGCCCTTGAGGCTGCCATTAATTAAATACATAAGCGTATTTGCTCCCTCAAAAGATGTTCCAAGCGAACGCAAATCATACAAGCCGCTCACCATGTCGTCTAGGAATATGTTTTGGAGGTCGTTTGACTTTAGATCAGCTTTTGTGTTGTCATCTTGAGCGAATTTACATACCTCAAGAATACTGCACAGACCTGAGAACCTTGACAGCACGTTTATTGCATGAAAATGTTCCGCCGACGAAATTCCGACCGTTGTTACCTCTTTTTTGCCTCCCGCCAGCAGTGCGACAAGGCTTGGATCCTGTTTGTTGTTGTATGACCCAACAACTTTTGGCGGCTGGTTGCCCCCACCCAACGGGTAATAATAATAAAAGATCGACTTTCCAGTCTCAAGTCCGGTAACATGCTCTAAGAGCGATATGTTTTCGCTGTTGCCGCCAATTCCCGTAGGCAGATTGTAAATCACGGAGCTTCCCTTTTTGAGTGAGGAAGTAGCGTCCTTGAATTTTGAGTGAACCTCGGTTTTTGTTTCCTGGCCAGTTTTTCTAATTCTTGGGGCAAAGAAGAGATACTGGGCCTTTGATATTGCCACATCGATTGGCTCCATTGCCAAGAGCGGTTCGTCTTCCTTTAGAGAAGAGACGTTTGGATAAGTTTTTGCGATTTCTGACTTTAACGATATGGCAGATTGGGTTGATTCATCGATGATGGACACGTTAGCTCCGTGTATTGCCATCTGACAGGCCAAAGAATATCCCTCAGTGCTTAACCCGTAAACAACCACCCTTTCTGCTCCCAATTCATTGATGCTAGTATAAGGACTAAGAAAAACTTATTGCATCATAGATCACATTGGACGTATCTTGAAGATTTGGTTT
>DATIGB010000051.1:0-2100 GCA_035454985.1 Candidatus Nitrosotenuis sp. | reverse complement strand
TGTCATAGTAAAGGTCAAACGACCCGGGATTGAAAAAATAATTGAGGGGGATATCAAGGTTCTAAAAAAAATACTGCCGTTTGCGATGAGATTCATAGATCCAAATCTTCGCTTCTCTGCACAATCAATGCTGAGGCAATTCATAGAAACCATACATGAAGAACTTGACTATACGATAGAATCAAAAAATCTCAAGACCATCAAAAAGAATCTCACCAGACATGACAACGTAGTGATACCTGAAGTTTACGATGATTATTCCTCAAAAAACGTCCTTACAATGGAGTACATTCCTGGAGTCAAAATCACAAATATTGAAGATCTTGACAAAAAGGGGATTGACAGACAGAAAATAGTAATTGACGTTCACAAAGTATTCTTTACGATGCTTTTGCGTGATTCCATATTTCACGCCGATCCACATCCAGGAAATATCTCAATTGCAGACGATGGCTCGCTTATTTTGTATGACTTTGGTATGGTTGGAAGAATAGACAATGAAACTAGGATGAGGTTGGTTCGACTCTATCTTGCTTTGGTGGAAAAGGATCCGGCAAGAACAGTAAACGCAATGAATGACCTTGGCATGCTTGCTCCAGACTTTAACCGTTCAGTGATAGAGCAAGGAATAGACATGTCCATTCGTACAATGTATGGGAAAAAACCGGATGAAATGGAAGTAAGGGCGCTCATGGAACTTGCAAACAAAACAATGAGTCGTTTTCCGTTTATGCTTCCAAAAAATCTTGCACTCTATCTTAGGATGAGCTCAATCATCGAAGGAATCTACAAGGCACACAAAGTGGATTTCAAATTCGTAAAGATCCTCAAAAATATTTTGGAGGAAGAGCATCTGATCAAAGATGCCTACATTGAGGAGCTGAAATACTCGTTTGTTCGCTTTGCAAAATCAGTAGATGCAACAATTTCAATTGCGCCTGAGCTAAAAAAATTCCTAGAGGAAAACAGATCATTTCAGCTAAACACAAGACAAAAAAACAACACTCTGCTTTCCGGAAGCATTCTTGCATCATCAATGTTTGTTGGCTCTGCACTAATCTACTCCTCAAACCAAACGTACGGATTATTTGGAATGATTGGCGCATTGGTTGTTATGGGAATATTTGCCGTTTTTAGAAAGCGCTAGTTATTCTATTGGGATTTGCTTTCCCTTCTGGGAAATTGGAATCCTGATTGTAAGCACGCCTTGTGCAAATTTTGCAGAACTAATCGAATCTTCCCCATCTTTTATGTGAGCTGGAAGCAGAATTTTTTTGTCAACCATACTTGGTCGTTGTCTGCAAACCATGTTTTCTTTTTGTGTCTCGTGCTTTTCTGCCTTGACTGAGAGAATGTTTTTGTGCAAGGTAAGCTTGATGTCTTTTTTGTCAAATCCAGGCAGGTCAATTACTGCTACAAGTTGACCGTCCTCAAGATACATGTCTACTGGTGGAAGTACAAACTCGTAAAACTCGCGCGATTTATTGCCGATCTCCTTCATCATTTCCTTTGCCATGTATCGTACTATGCCCATTGTGCTTAATTTGGGTTTTTCAGTTATAAGTTTTGACAGCTTTCGGATTACTCCCCAATCATAGACGAAAACCCCTGATTCAATATATTGAAATGGCTAGGCAAAAGTCAAATTGTTATGAAAATAATTTACGCGTTGGTCATTCTGATCTTTTTTTCAAGCTTTACAATTCTTGCTTTTGGGCAAAACCTGACAGAGGTGAATAATAAGAAATACATTTTCAGAATTTTTGTTGATCAAAAATATTATGATTCAGAAAAAGGATTCTATACTAAAATATTCGTTCATCCAAGGGCAGACTACTCTGGCCTGTATGGTCTACTAAAAAATGATGGAAAAACTGTGGTGGTTTATCCGATTTTTACCCAGAGTGCATATTCAGAAAATGGATTCTACGATTATTATCATAAATCATGCGACGAAAAATGTCTTGAGGTACATATTGGAACAATAGGCAATGGTAATTTCAATTCATCAGACATTTCATATCAAATTCTAAAGATTCTTGGATATCCGATAATAACCGATATCGATGTAGACAGGGATCCCACGATACTTGATTCGTA
>DATIGB010000050.1:0-7197 GCA_035454985.1 Candidatus Nitrosotenuis sp. | reverse complement strand
AAACTTTGTAATTATTACAATATCTTGTTCGAATTACTTAACCAAAAATAGTAAGACTCTTATGATAAGAATGGAACCTGCCATTGTTTGGCAAGAGCAACAATAGAAACCAAATTTGGAAAAATTGTATTTAAACTATTACCTGAGATTGCCCCGGAAACCGTTAGAAATTTTGCCAATCTTGCCAACTCTGGGTTCTATAACGGAACATTATTCCATAGAGTAATTCCAAATTTTATGATTCAGGGAGGCGACCCAAATACCAAAAAGCCGGACAAGAGCAAGTGGGGAATGGGTGGCCCTGGATATACGGTAAAAGCTGAATTCAATTCACGCTCGCACTTGCGTGGAATTGTCTCAATGGCTAGGGCAACGGATCCAAACAGCGCAGGCTCGCAGTTCTTCATAGTTACAACTGACAGCACGTTCCTTGACAGGCAATATACTGTATTTGGGGAGGTAATTGAGGGAATGAACGTGGCAGACGCTATCGTCGGTCAGCAGCGCGACAGAAATGACTGCCCACTCCAAGATGTGCCGATGTTAAAGGTAACAGTATCAGAATAGTGAAATTAATGAAAAAAATCATCCTCGGAATCATTCTTGGCGTGTTATTTTCATCAATAGGCACCGTGTTTGCCCAACAGGTAACAATTGGTAATCCTGCAACCCAGGTTGTAAAAATCCTATTAAACAACAACGGAAGCGCCCATGTAATTCATGTGGTGGAGTCAAACTCGCAGCCTCAACAAGTACTGGTTGTCAACAACAATTTCACTAATTTGAAGATAAGGGGCGAGAGCGGTGGTAATGCCCAGTATGGTGAAGTAAGTGGAAATGTCAAGAGCTTTATGATCTTTCCAACAGGGGAAAAAACTCTTGTTGAATATGATCTAAAGAACGCTACAACACTAAAGGACGGAATGTGGAGCTGGGACTATCATTATGCCGCAGACACCAAATTCTATCTGCCTGAAGTTGCCAATCTGATATTTGCAAATGGGACTCCAATCAATCTTGCCGACAAAAAAGGAATCAACTGCCATGGCTGCCAGGTGAAATTAGAGTATGAGTTGGGCCAAACAGAAATTGTAAAGCAGGTGCAATGGCAAGACAAAAAATTTGACGTCAAAGTCATAACCTTGGGCAATATCTCGTCGTTCAAGTTTGATCAGCCAAACAAAAAAATCACTTTTAATGTAAACGATAAAAACAAGTACATTACACTGCTCATACCTCTTGAATTACTTTGGAACCCATACCATGTGCTTCTTAATGGAAATGTTACCCTAGATCATGAATTTTACTCAGATGGTAAGACCATGTGGCTTGGCATAAAGCCTGACAAAACAGGTACCGTAGAAATAACTGGCGCCTCCGCGGTCCCAGAATTTCCACTTGCGACACTTTTGATATTTGGCTCTGCAATGATTATCGTTGTGAGATACAAAAACAAATTTAGTCTCCACTAGAACCGCAAGAACAGAACCCATACTCGTCAATTCTCACGTTACAAATGGGGCATTTTTCCCCATAGTCAACTTCCCATGGCTCCTTACCGTACAATTTGAAATGATCGTCAATCTCTTCTGGTATGACCCGCTTTTTTGCCAATAATGCGAGTATAGCAAAAATAGTATAATAGAGCTATGTCTTAGCCGATACCGGTATTCCAAGTACATAGATGCCTGGCCCATCAGTTTAGGGTGCCTATGACAGAAGGCATTGGCGGTAACCGAAGACAGGCAGAGCCGTATAATGGCGTTCAATTAGCAAAAATCAAAGTCGTGAATTTAATTAATAGAAATGATTCCATCCGTCTATGGAGTGTGACTGTGGCTGCCATTGCATAAGATGCAAAAGCACAGATCTCGAATCATTTCAAACGGGAAATACGGAATCTGACGGGTATTTTGACATGCATCACACCTGCAAGAAATGCCATGCACACTTTGATCATTTGGACGGTACGATATTTGACAAATGCGAAGTCTGCAGATACGGTAACTAGCCGATTATCTGCGGCTCTTTGAAATAATAGGTTCTGTTTTCCTGCGAATTTTTTAAAAGTTCCTTACAAAAGGCCCTTCTTGCTAATGCTTTTGATACGTCAAGCGGGCTTGCAAGCCAGCCATACTCTCTTAACTGTTCCACTGTTTCTGAGACGGTCCTTGGCTTTGCAAAGAACAGATCTCTTTCTAGCAATTCTATCTTGTCTGATACCTCATCCTGATTTATTGGGCTTGGCGGCGTAAATTCAGACTCGTGAAACTCTGCATCATTTAACATCTTTAGATAATCCAAATTTGCCTGGTAAGCCTGCGTTATTTCCTTTGGAGGCTCTAGCGAAATATCGTCATCATTAATGATTCGTGCTCTGCCATCTTCAAGCCTGCTTGCAAGATCAGAAATTACCTGTCCAACCGTTTCATTATCTATGTAAAAGTCCCTAGAGTCCACCTCTACCTCATTTTCGCCGAATTTGAGCCTAATCTTTGCCATTTGTATTAAAAACGATAAATTTTGATTTATTCTACTAGCTCTAAGTAGCTTTAAGATTGGATCAAAAACTTTACACATATTATGGGAAATTTTTTGTCCCAGTTATAGAAAAGTAAATTTTTGATTAAGTGACATGGACAAAAAGGTAATCGCCATCATTGTAGCCATAGCGGGGATTGCCATATTCGGGTATGTTCAGTATGCATCAGCTTCGCAGATAAGCGTTGCAATAACTAGCAGCAAACTAATTGAAAAGACCGACAAAGGCTCATTATACAATTTGGAGCTTGAATTCAAAAACCCGTCATTACTGATGCTTAACGCAGGAAAAACTGATTTTACATTGTCCACAGAGGGTAAAACTCTAGGTGGCGGAACCCTTGAACCGTTCATGCTTCCTGCAATGGGCAAAACAACAACAAACGGCGTATATTTACAAGACCAGAAAACGGACTCTAAAAATCCACAAGTAAAAATTTCTGGAACTACAAAATATCAGTTGTTGTTTGCTACACTTAATGTGCCGTTCACGTACTATCCAACACAAGATCAAACTAGAGAGTTTATACAAGACTCCTAATTTTTCCAATTAATGCTTACTGTTTTCGGATCAACTGCGCTAGACACTATTAGGACTCCCACCAAAGTTCTTAAGGACGTTTTAGGAGGTGCGGCAACATTTGCTGGAATTTCTGCCAGTTTCTTTGTGGATACAGGACTAATTGCTGTAGTTGGAACCGACTTTCCAAAAAAATACCACGACATACTCTCAAAATATCTTGATCTGCGAGGATTTGTAGTTCAGAAAGGAAGAACGTTTCGTTATGACGGTAGCTACGATAAAACTCTCAGTACTAGGACAACTAACAAGACTGAGCTGAACGTTCTTGGCACGTTTAAGCCAAAGGTTCCAGACCATTACAAAAAATCAGAATTCGTGTATCTTGCAAACAATGATCCTGATCAAAATTCTCTACTTATACGGGAATTTGATAACGTCAAGTTTTCAATGTGCGACACCATAGAATTTTGGATTTCAACAAAGCGTAATTCTGTCATAAAGATGATAAAAAATGTGGACGCTGTTGTGATTAACGATGAGGAGGCAAAACTTCTCACAAAAGAGCATAATCTCATCAAGTGTGCAAAAAAGATGATGAACTGGGGCACAAAATACATAATCATTAAAAAGGGAGAGCATGGATCGCTTCTCTTTTTTGAGGATGTCATATTCCCTTCTGTTGCATTCTCGCTTGAAGACATTGTAGATCCAACGGGGGCTGGTGACTCCTTTGCAGGCGCAATGATCGGATATTTGGCAAGTAAAAAGAGCACAAAACTTGATGACATAAAAAAATCCGTAATCTATGGCAATGTCCTAGGCTCGTTCGCAGTAGAAAGATTTGGTCTGGAAGGATTACTAAATACAAGCAAGAAAAAAATTGAAAACAGAGTACAGCAATACCAAAAAATGATTGATTTCTGAAAGGTTATAGACGACAGGTCCAAAAATCAAATCATGGATAAACTAGAGTCACTTTTCTCACTCCAAAGGGGACTTTCAGGAATGATGAATCTTGATAGATACCCAAAAGATACCGAAGGCAAAATATCTGCACTCTGTACTGCGATAGTTCACGAAGCAACCGAACTGCAGCGTACAACAAACTGGAAGTGGTGGAAAAAACCTGTGCCGTTCAATGTGGATGACGCAAAGGAAGAGCTAATTGACATTTGGCATTTTGTTGTACAGGCATCGCTTGAGCTAAACCTGACACCTGATGACATACTGGAAGAATACAAGAGAAAAAACGAAATCAATAGAAACAGACAGATAAATGGATACTAGATTTCGCAGACAATCCTGCCCAGTCTTGTCTCCCCAATTCTATCTACTAATGTTACTTGTTTTTGAAATTTTTTCACGTCTTCCTTTGAAACAGTAAGAAACGGGCATGGACTGTACGAGTTTGTTATCCTACCGTCATCATCAATCCCATGTTTGTATAATGACACCAAGGCGTGACCTGTTTTGTGGCCAGACACCTCTTTTCCGCAAACAATCAGGGTCTGAATGTTGTGGTTTTTGACAACATTGCGGACCAGTTTGTCAATTCCCCTGTTTTCAGATAGCAGCCGTCCAGCTATTGCAACTTTCTTCATTAGATCAGAACTCGATATCTCCATTAGGAGGTCCATGCTTGATAGAGTACAAATGGCAACTGACGATTCACTGTTGCCAAGAAAAACCTCCCCATGTATGGGAAACACTAGCTTGCAAATTTCTCCTGCCAAATCCAATAGCGAATTCAAGCCAATACGCCGCGAATTATTTTAGCAGTCAGCCTCAAATTGTCTTCCGTAACCATCGGCTGCACCGGCAGGGAAAGAACATTGTCAGCAGCCCAATCGGTAACTGGCAGATTTAGTTTTTTACCATAATACGGTGTCCTGTGCACTGGCGTCGAATAGTAAACAGTGGCGCCAATTCCGTTTGAATTCAAGTCTTTCATTATTTTGCTTCTTGATTTTGTGGCAACCGTGTAAAGATACCAGTTTACTTCCTCATGCTTTCTTTTTTGTGGCAGAGTCAAATCCAATCCTGAAAGCAAATCTGTCAGAATTTTCGCATTTTTCTTTCGCTTGAGCAAAAATCTTGGCAGTTTTTTCATCTGTATTTTGGCAATTGCCGCATTAATCTCGGGCAGTCTGAAATTTAGACCGAGCATTCTCGTGTCATATCCATGAACCATTCCGTGGTTTCTTATCATGAGGAGTTTTTCCCACAGTTTTTTGTTGCTTGTAACTATTACTCCGCCCTCACCTGATGTCATTACCTTTGCAGCATATAGGCTAAAGCATCCGAGTTCAGAAAACGTGCCGGTTTGTTTTCCCTTATAGCTTGATCCCATGGATTGCGCCGCATCCTCAATTACGTGCAAGTTGTGCTTGTCTGCAACTTCAGAAATTTCATCTATATACGCAACATTGCCGTACAGGTGAACTGGAATTATTGCTTTTGATTTTTTTGTAATCTTTCTTTTCAGATCGGCTGGATCCATGGTATAGTTGTCACGTCTGATGTCGACAAAGACCGGCTTTGCACCAACAGATACAACCGCGTTTGCCGTTGCGACGAAGGTAAAGGATGGCAAGAGGACCTCATCGCCACTTTTTATGTCAAGTGAGTATAACGCTGCTTGTAATGCAGCAGTACCCGAATTTACTGCTACGGCATACTTTGATTTTACAAAGGATGACAGCAGCTTCTCAAACTCTTGGACGTTTTTTCCTCCAAGATTGGCAGCCGAGGTCAGCGCACCGTTTTTCAGGAGGGATATTACCTCGGAGATCTCTTCTTTTCCAATAATTGGGATGTTTACTGGAACCGTCATGATTCGTTTTTCTGAACAAGTCTAATAAACTTGGTTAATTTTTATATCTAATACTGGAGTTGGTACGTAAATGAAAGTAAATTACTTGCGTGAAAATGAAACAGGCTACAAAGTGTTTTTGTACATTTTCTACACTTGTTCGTTTTTGATGTTAACAATCACAGCCTATGGAGTTTATGCAATGTTGCAAGAATGGAGCGCGAACGGAACATACGTTATGGGCGAAGTCTTGGTAAAAACCGAGTTTCCGTTCGCGCATTTTGCCAAGCTCACAACTTGGTTGTTCTTTTCCACAATTATTGGCTGGTACTGCTGTTCCCGCATAGGCTGGAAAAGAACCGTTAGACTGTACACGTGGAAGATGGCGCTGCTGCAAATCATGCTTTTGGGACTGACTGTGATCTGCCTTTATGAGGTCTTGTACAACTTTATGGTGCTTGGCGCACAAATTACTGCCGGAATTAAGGATGGAAGCATGCCTGACATTGACTCTCTTACAATTGCATATCCTGATCCATCAAGACCGTGGAATCTGATTTTTGCAACAAAGATGTTTCTTGCTGGATTTCTGATTAGCGCGCACGCATTTTATCTTAGCACAAAGCCAAGAAAATCAATCGAGGACATAAATCCGTAATCTTAAAAATGTTTAAAACAAGTGTTTGCGTTTTTTTGTCATGTCAAAAGTAAAGCCAATTCCAGATGGTTACAGTACAGTTACTCCTACTCTGACAGTGCGAGAGGCGGCAAAGGCAATCGAGTTTTACAAAAGGGCGTTTGATGCGCAGGAGATCTTTAGATTTCCAAGTCCTGACGGAAAAACCATAATGCACGCAGAAATCAAAATTGGAAATTCTATTGTAATGCTAAATGACGAGTTCCCACAGATGGACTGCCGTTCCCCACAATCAATAGGCGGCACAGGCTCGTCCATTTTCTTATACGTCAACGACGCGGACGCCACATTCAACAAGGCAGTTTCTGCTGGGGCAAAACCACTCATGCCATTGATGGATGCTTTCTGGGGAGACAGATTCGGCTCAATTCAGGATCCGTATGGGCACGTTTGGAGCATCGCGACCCACAAAAAGGACATGACCCATGAGGAGATAAAAAAAGCCCAAGAAGCATTCAAGAACCAGTGTAAGTGATACATCTGTTTTCAAGATAGTCATTAGCTTTATAGGGTTACAAGTAAAAGTTGAACCAAATTGGATGTTACAACAAAGGTAGATCTTGTCTCAAGGCCCCCGACTGAGGAAATAGTAACAAAGGAAGAGCTGACAAATCTTTTTGAAAC
>DATIGB010000049.1:0-6521 GCA_035454985.1 Candidatus Nitrosotenuis sp. | reverse complement strand
GTTCCTGCAGATGGAACCATAACTAACCTTGTCTCACGATCCAACATTACGCCTGATCCAAGCGAGTCATTTATCGTCACGCTGCTAAAAAACGGTAAAGATACACAGCTTTCTTGTACCATTTCGTCAGGCGAGAAAACTTGCAACGATGTGGATAGCGTCACTGTCCACACCGGTGATGCAATTGAGGCAAAAATCACCAGCACCGTTTCAACAGACCCAGAACCGCTCTACGTTAACACATCGATATTGTTTGCACAGTCAAACTAGATGTGTTTGACGTATTTTTTTGTAAAAAATAAGCCAAGTTTGTTGCCTGTTGTTTTACCATCATAATCAGTGTCAGCCTGACATGTGAAAGACTTTTTCCGGTTTTATTTTCAAAATAATCCGCTTTTCTCCAGGGGCTTTGAATGGGTACTTGTCCAATCCTAGGTATTTTTTTGCAAGCTTGTCTGCATGCTCATCAGCGCCGTCTGTGGTCTGCTCTATCACCCTTCCTCTGATGCTGACAGTGTTGTAGGGATTTGCATGATCAACTACTGAGAGTGCCACGCGCGGGTCTCGCTCAAAGTTTTTTTGTTTTGTCCTTCCCTCCGCAGTGTTGACTAGGAAGAACTGACCGTCGTAATCAACCCAGACGGGAGTTATCTGTGGGGCGCCGTCGCTCATTAGGGACGCTATGAATGCAAAGTTCTTCCCCTTGAAGAGACTGATCGCCGAATCTGTGAGCTCTCTACTGATCTGCACAAATCTGCTTGGACATCAAATTACTTAAAGATAAGTTTTCACTGCTTGGCACGTAGTTATGGCGATCAAGTAAGATTCGCTCAAAATCTGACCGATTGCTCTATACGCCCGACAGCGTATTATCAATTGACGAAAAAAGTTGAGTTACTATAGACGAAAACGATGTGAGGATTGTAGAAGAGTTAACTGCATGAAGGGGTGCAACTGTGATTGCCATTATGAGCCAAGAGGTTAAAGAGTTCTTGTTGAATACTGTTTGGGAAAATAAAGAGTTCAGAATCTAGTCTTTTGATTCTTCTGCGACTTCGTCTTGTTCATAGTTTCCTTTTAGTTCAAGCTGATGTGCCTCTTCTTTCATCTCTTCTTGCTCAAATTTCTTTTTTTCAGACTCTTTGAATGCGTCCAAGTCGTTTGATTTCTCTTCCTTTTTTTGTTTTAGTCTTGCAAATATCTTTTTTAACATATCTAGTACGGCTTTCATGGGCATATACATCATTGGTTTAAGAGATTATGATCTTTTTTCATCAATTAATTCAAGTATTGGGTTTTTGCTCTTGAGGCGTACGGTGGTTCCTTAAGAAAACCATTGCTCAAGCGTATGGCTGCGTTTTTCGGTAGTCTTTTGCAGTCTGCTTAGCGATGACTCTAGCCTTTCTTTTGAAAAACTGCGCTCCTCCGAGAGGTATCTGATTATCTCAGGATAATTTACTGTGCCAAACTTGATTTCTGATATCTCGGCAACCTTGGGATTGAGAAAAATATTTCTGATTTCAGGATAGTCTATCTGCGCCAGTTTTTCCTGAATCTGCGGAACGTCTTCTAATCTTCCATGCTCCTTTATCATCTTGAGTGCGGTCTTGGGGCCAATCCTGTCAAATCCGTCTGGATTAAAGTCAGTCCCAATCAGTATTCCGACATCGACAAGCTGTTCCCCTGTTATCCCAAGCTGCTCGAGGACTTTCTGGGTCTCGATTAATTCTGGCTCTATTTCGATGTACGTGTTGCGATTTGGAATCTTTCGTCTCCCGCTGTTTGTAAAGTTCCTAACAAGCCTCTTTGTACCAAACAATAATGAATCATAGTCCTGGCTTGCAGCTGCATATGCAAGGCCTGTTTTTGTTAGATGGGCAGCTGTTGCCTCGCCCTCTGAGGGCGCTTGGATGTACGGTATTCCAAATAGCTCCAAAAGATGCTTTGCGTCATCGACCATTCCGTCCTGCATCGCGGTGGTCTGCTGGGCGAATTTTCGCATGTCCTCTAGGTTCCTTTCGGCAACGGCCTTTTCGTATTTTATGGTGGCGTCTTTTTTGATCTGCTTTCTGCGCGCAATTTCGGCCGACTTGAGTGACGGCGACTTGCCATCAAAGACATAGACTGGCTTTATTCCAAGTGATAGAAAGTTGATGTTCCTGTAGAAAAGGCCGCTTAGGTGACTCGTTATTCTGCCATGTGAGTCTGACAGGGACGTGCCATCCGGCCCCCTAATTATTGCCAAAAACTGGTACATTGTATTGTATGCGTCAACCGCTATCACCTTTGATGAAAACGACTCCAGCCTAGTTTTCTCCTTTATCAAAAGTCCCTTTAGATCTAAACCCATTGGTTTGTCTGCACAAATCTGGTTTTTGTATCTACTGCTGATTTGCTATATTAGGGGCAATCTGGACTGTATGTTGAGTGCCAGGTTAGCCAAGTGGTACGGCGGCCGCCTCGAGATCAACTCACAGGATAGCGGCTGTGCATCCGCACACAGGGGTTCGAATCCCTTACCTGGCGCCTAGATTTTTTCCTGCAAAATTTTGTAAATTTTGAACCTAAATTCTGTCAAATTTCCGGGGCGTCAAACTTTTAGTTTGAATACGTGTTCTGGCATCGAACCCTAATGATATTGGTGAGCTCGAAGCCCTTTGGACCCAAAAATTTTCTTCTCTTACACGTCAATGTATACAAGATATTATAAGACTCATATGCCATAGTTATTGCATGCAGAAGTCGCACGCAAAAGACAAAATGGACAAGCTAAATCCGAAAGTTGAAAAGATTCTAGAAGACATTGATTCGGGCAAGATAAAGATGACTAGATACAAGAGTGCAGATGAATACCTGAAACATGTTGACGAAGTTCTTTCTGATTAAGATTGTGGCAAATAGACACTGACACTTTTTACATTGATAAAAAACTAAAGAAATTCAGATCTGATAAAGCAATAATTGACGGATTTAAAAGAACGGTCAACGATCTGACCACATCAGACGATCCTAGAAAAATAGGCGAGCTAAAGCACGGGCAATATCGATATTGCTATGCTATTCATATCACAAAGTCTCATAGTTTGATTTATAGAGTTTTCATGACAGAAAGAGTCATTCAATTCATAGACTTGGATGATCATAAAAATCTCTATGGTAGAGATGACAGATCCTAGTTTTCATAAACCTGACAAAAAATAAGAATAGGAATATTCTGAGCGTCCCAATCGCTTTCTACCGTTACTTAGGCTTCGATGATCTGAGCATAGTGGAACCCTTTGGACCGATGTCTTTCTGTCTTTTTCTATCCGTTTCCATCGATTACGTGCTGGCGCAAACTTTTGGACTCAAATTCTACAAATTTGTCGTCGTGGCGTCAAACTTTTTGCAACAATTCACTAATGTATGAAAATCTTATTAATGAGAATCACACACTATGATGCGAGGTATGGAATAATGGGTATAGTTCGTATTGGTGGTCGAGGTACCACAAAAAGAATAGTTGACAAAGTTGAAGATAACTGGGCAGGAGCTCCTTTTCAAAAGCACTCAAAAGAAAAAAAGGAAGCTGCAAAAGACAGCTACATCACTACTGGTAGGGGAACCACCAAGATAAAGTTCGGCGACATGCCGGAATCTGCTGCAAGTGCATCATCAAAGGGAATGTGGGTTAGTACCGGTAGAGGCACTGGCAAAAGAAAACTATAACAAAAACGCAAATTCTGCATCCAGCAAGTCCTAAACGGCTCTGTATTGGCGTTGAAAAATACTGATATCTTGACTATCTGAATGTTCTTACCTTGCGGATGATCTTGTTGTGATCATATGCCGAGGCAGCCGTGATGTAAAGCAGGTGGTTTCTGCCAGCTGGCATGGTTATTCTTTTCACGTTACCATACTCTGCCAGCACATACTTGCATGGTCCGAGTTTTCGCTCTAGCTTCCTTCGTACCTTCCACGCTCGCGCAGCCGACTGTAAAGAAATGATGCTTTCCTTTTTGGAGAGGAGAATTTTTGCTTTTTTGGAACGCGCGCTAAAAACGAGCTTTCCATTCATGTCACAAACAGTGACAACTCTTATCGAGGGGCTAAGACGAATCAGGTTCTCAGCTGCTCTCTGAACTTCCATGCCATATTCCCTCGTCGGTAATTGATAAAGATTTCCTACTTGATTCTGTTTCGTTGTCAGTTGTTTTATCCGTGTTGTCTGCCGATTGACGCACATATCTCTGCATGAAATAAACTGGGTTTTCTCTAACAATATCCACAAACTGTTCTTGGGTTTTCTTGGCATGCCGGACTGTTTGATTCATAATTATCACATTGCCAACAAACTGAAAGTATCAAACAAAAAAGATGCTGAAAAATGTGTAATCAACAGAGGGAAACAATAACTGGTTAGCGTTAATTCAGAACGCCAGTGGTGGTTAGGAAGGTAGGAATTCTTTAAAGCACAGTACGGAACGTCCGTAAGGGGTTAGGATCAGTATTATATCTGATTAATGCGTAGTGATAGTCTTGCACAAGGGAGAAGTGAAAAGTCCGGCGTCGATGATTCCAGAAAAGACTCAAAGCATTACCTACAGGCTACCAAAACGAATTCTTGAGCAGATAGAGTTAGAGGCAAAACAAAACAACACCTCACAAAATGTACTGGTAAAACAAATTTTAACAGATTATGTTGATTGGTTCAGGGTCACAAGGGGAACTGGCACAATTCCAATCTCAAAAGAATCACTACAAAAACTAAACCAAAGTTCTGACAGATTCTTCATACAGGATATTATTGAAAACATCCATTCGATCATAAAGAATTTGAGCCTGATCAAGTTCGGAAAACACGATCTTAACACAACACTCGAATCACTGTTGTTATACATGCAAATGTCCAATTTTCAGCTGGTTCATCTAAAGGAAGGAAATGAGCATAGGTTCTTGATAAACCACAATCTGGGGATCGTTTGGTCTTTGATCTTAGAGCAGTTATTCAAGTTGGTGTTTGGAGAATTTATTGATAGTTCCAGAATCAAATTCAAGACAACCGATGATTGCATTATTGCATCAATGATTCTAAATCTGTAGATTGGGCAGTGTCAGTCTGGCTTACGCCTTGGAATCTTTTTTGCCCTGGCTGATTTTTGCGCTCGGCGCCTTGTTTTTTTCAGCAAGTGCGTTTTCGGCATCCTCCTCCCCGTTTTTTATCAGCTGCTTTATTGTGGCAACTGAAAAGTCTGCATCCTCAAAAAGAAAATGAACGTCTTCCTTCCGTGTTATGCGCGTTATCTGCCTGATCACGGCCCCGCGCTCGCACGCAAGCCTGTGGTATTCCAGTTCCAGCAGCGAGAATTTTTCCGCGCTCTTCTTATCCAAATTGGAAACCTTGACGATGTCGTGCATTTCTTTTATCAGCGCAAGCTGTCTTGAGATAACCCTTGACATCCTAATTGTGTGAGCAGTTTTGTCGGTGTGCATGATGTCCCTGGCTCTGTGCCATGACTCGAACATGCTTTTTGGAATCTCGTCCTGCCTGTGCGGAAAAAGATTGACGATGTAGACTTTCTTATCCTGCCTTGGGGATGCGTCGATGACCTCAGTTAACGGCGTGTTGCTCAGAAGCGTGCCGTCCCACAGGTACCTGTTGTCTATCTGCGTCCACGATATGCCGTAGAACGGATACCCTGCACTTGCAATGACGTGCTCCGCATCGATGCTGTCCCGCCTGCTGTCAAATATGCACGCTTTTCCGCTCTGGATGTCTGTACTCGTTACAATCAGCCTTGGGCTCTTGGGATCTTTGAGCTTTGCAAAATCCGTGTGCTCCTTTAGCGTGTTTTTTAGCGGGGTAATGTCATAAAGGTACGGGAGGTTGAAGAAATTCAAAAGGGTCGGAGCAAACCAGATTGGCGTAAACGCCCTCGAGTTTCCATAAATCGAAGATTGCATTGATGAGAAAACAGCCCTTGACTCCTCTGGCAGAAACGAGGGGGTTGTCCTTTCTGCCAAGGTGAGCCAAAACTCCTCCAGGTTTTTTGCAGGGTCGTCGTCCTTGCTTGCGGTAATGATTGCCGCATTTATGCCGCCGATCGACGTTCCGGCAACAACGTCAAATTGTATTTTGTGTCTTTGTAGTGTCTTGTATACGCCGCATTCGTACGCCCCAAGCGAGCCTCCTCCCTGTAGCACAAGCACCGTCTCAAAGTCCTTTGGGGCATCGTCTGCTGCTCTTTTCAACTTTATTAATTACCACTGGAACGCATTTAAAGTATAGATGCGTCAAATGCCTCAAACTTGGCATTACTTGTAACATTAATACACCAATTAACAACAACACAAGCGCATGACTCTTAAGACAATAAATCCGACAACTGAGGAAATTATTGCAGAATATGACATTATTAGCAAGGAAAAGATATTCGAGGCTGTAAAAAAATCAAAAACAGCATTTGCTGATTGGAAAAAAGACATCAAAAAACGAACCCACTTTATTCACATTTTTGCTCAGGAGCTGCGAAAAAATAAAA
>DATIGB010000048.1:0-2332 GCA_035454985.1 Candidatus Nitrosotenuis sp. | reverse complement strand
CTAATACTGCGCCTGATCTTATTGCGTTCCAGATTTGCGGTTCGGCTTCTTGGTTAAGATTGATGCATTTTGCATAACATCCTCCCTCAAAATTAAAAACGCCCTTCTCTGACCAACCATGCTCGTCATCGCCAATCAGCATTCGGTTTGGATCAGCAGAAAGAGTCGTCTTGCCTGTGCCGGAAAGGCCAAAGAACAGAGCAGTGTCGTTGTTTTTTCCAATGTTTGAAGAACAGTGCATCGGAAAGATTCCCCGCTTTGGCAAAAGATAGTTCATAACGGAAAACATGGACTTTTTCATCTCTCCGGCATAGCTCGTAGCGCCAATCAGAACAAGCTTTTTTGTCAGATTGATAAGTATGAAGACGTTAGAGGATGTTCCATCTACTTCTGGAATTGTTTCAAAGTCATTTATGCACATCACTGTGAATTCCGGCTCGTGGTTTTCAAGCTCTGCTGCAGAAGGCCTGACAAAGAGCTGTCTTGCAAAAAGACTCTGCCAAGAATGATCATTGATAACCCTAATGGCAAGACGGTTTTCGGCATCCGCACCCACAAATCCGTCGAATACAAACAGCTCCTTTCCTTCGACAAACTTTTTCATTTTGTTGAAAATTTTATCAAATCGGTCAAGTGGGAATGGATGGTTGACCTTTCCCCAGTCAATGGTGTCATGGGTTTCGTCATCATCCACAATATAGCGGTCATCAGGTGATCTTCCAGTATATTTACCAGTTTTTACTGCCAGTGAGCCGGTAGCCGTGAGTATGCCCTCGTTTTTTTGCACTGCTATTTCAACTAGTTTTTCAGGAGAGAGGTTTCGGTGAATTTTTGACGGTTTTATCCCAAACGCCTCAATCTGAGACACAAACTTGGTAGTAATGGTTTGTTTGGGATCATTCATGTCCATGCATCCCCCTAACTCCACAGAATATAGGCGTAAGCGTCAAGTGTTCGATCCGGCTGCAAATTCATTATTATCTCTTACTTTTGGAGTCACTGTTACCCCTATGGGAAAGTCGTTTTTGCGTGCTGCTCTGTACAAGTAACCTATTTATTGTAAAATCTAAGAGTTTCCCTATTGACCATCAATAAAGAAGAGCTGGCATTAAGAAAGACAGTTGCAGAACACAGGCCAGACTTTGTAAGGCAAGAAAGTTGGAGATATGTAAGAGTTGGACTAGCCTGGAGAAAACCAAAGGGAATAGACAACCATCAAAGAAAACAAAAGTTCAGAGGCCGACCTGGATTGGTCAAGGTAGGCTATGGCGGTCCAAAAGTAGCAAAGGGCTTGCATCCATCCGGATTTACAGATAATTTAGTTCACAATGTTGCCGATTTAGAAAAACTGAACCCAAAGACTGACGGCGTAAGAATTGGCCACAGTGTTGGAACAAAGAAAAGATCTCAAATAGTTACAAAGGCAATGGAAATGAAATTCAAGGTTTTCAATGCGAGGGTGAGGACTAGTGGTAGTAAATCTTAGGACAAAAAAACGCCTCGTATCACGAGTCGTTGGAGTCGGACTGGGCAGAATTAAATTCGATACGGAGAGCTCTGACGACATTGCAGACGCAATCACTCGCCAAAACATCCGAAGTCTCATCACTGCAGGTGCAATTACAATCAAACCAGCCAAGGGGACGTCTCGCGGAAGATCAAAATTCAAAAAATCCCAAAAATCCAAAAGAGGCGCCACCACAGGTTCAAAGAAAGGAAGAAAGGGCGCACGCGTTGGAAAGAAAGAAGTCTATGTAAAACGAATAAGGTCGTTGCGATACAGACTCAAAGTGGCAAAGGATAGAAAAGAAATCACAAATCCGCAATTCTGGGAGCTTTACAGAAAGGTAGGCGGAAACACAGTAAAGGACACGGCTCACCTAAGAGGCCTAATTGCAGAAGTAAAGGCAAGACACACCTAGAATCGGAAAACTGTTTTTTCCCAATTTTGAATTTTTCCACTCTTAATTGAGACGCCTTCTTTTGAGAGCATGTTAGTTTTTACATCCTCTCCGTAAAAATAGCCGCCAATTTTTCCATCAGACTTGACAACGCGGTGACATGGAATTATGACAGGAAACGGATTCCGGTTCATGATTTGGCCTATGACTCGCTGGCCGTTTGGCAGATCAATTGCCTTTGCAAGATCCCCATATGTTGTAACTTTCCCCTTTGGCACCTTGAGCAACTTTTGATACACTCTGCGGTCCAGATCATTCAAAGTTTTATCACTTCCATATTTGCACCGTCGATTAAATCCATTACCTTTTGTTTGTGTGATCCCAGCCCTCCCCAGTCAAGCAATGCTGTCTTTGCCTTGTTCCTCTCCAAG
>DATIGB010000047.1:0-3190 GCA_035454985.1 Candidatus Nitrosotenuis sp. | reverse complement strand
CTAGGCGATTCAGGAATTCAAAGACAGATAAAGGACGTCATTGCAAAATATTTTTCAGCTCCAGTGCATTATGAGCAGTCACACACAGATACAGAATTGAGGCGCATAATAAAGACAGACAGAGGACATTTTGATGCAACTAACAGTTCCTTGTGGGAATTACAGACATTACGAAACAAGGCAACTCATGGAAAAATTCTCAATATCATAAATCACAAAGTCAGTCTTGAGTTTACCATCAGGCATTCCAGCATGCGTGAGAACCCAGTGTACCTGATCACAGTAGAGAACACAAATGAGTATTTTTTGCAAATTTTCAACAGTTTATCATCATTTGTAAAACAGATTCGTTTGTTAAACCCACAAAAGACACAATCGGCCCACCACACAGAACGACTTGATTTTAAACTAGAGTAGAGTATGCAAGCAAGAATGCGTAAAGAATTGCAATATTGACAGTCGTTACGATCGATCCAACTTTTAAAAAATCCATAAACGAGAACGCCGTTTCCTTTCTTTTTTCCGCAGCTTCCAGTATTATCACATTGCTTGCAGCGCCAAGTATTGTAAGATTCCCTGCAAGTGTGCTTGCACCTGCAAGTGCCATCCAGGCAAGCGTGTCTTGGTTTGTGTATCCAAGATTATGCATTACCGGCAGATAGATTGAGACAAAAGGAACATTACTCATTAGCTGACTCAGCCCTACACTTGTCAAAATAATATTTGGTAGAGACGACGGATCATGTCTATTTAGATTCGGGAATGCCGATGAAAAAAGATCTATTGCTCCGCCATACCACAGACCACCCATAAAAACGAACATTGATACAAAAAACACAATAATTTGCCAGTTCATTCCACGAAGTATTTCTTTTCGTTTTGTACTTATGACAAGCAGTGCAAGACCACCAACCAGCGCAATGTGACTAAAGTTCAGATTAGTTTGAATTCCAAACACCTTGACAAATCCCACTGTAAAAAAACCAGATATTACAATTAATGTTATTATTGATGACGCCTTTGCCAGAGGATAGTTAGTGATCAGATCCTTTGTTGCAATCAGTTGGGAAGATGTTGCATGTATCAGTTCTTTTTTGTATACTCTTTTTATTATAAAATATGTTGTCACAATGCATGCAAGTGTCGGAGCTGCAAGATACTGCAAAAAAGTCAGAAACGGATATTCCATTCCACTTGACAGGGAGATCAAAAGATTCTGTGGGTTCCCAATTGGCGTCATTACGCTTCCAATTGTTATGCCAAATGCCAAAGTGATCAAAAGCGGGGCGGATTTTACTCTCATTTGTTTTGCCATGGCCAAAACTATTGGAGTAGCGACAAGCGCCACAGTGTCGTTTATTAGAAATGCCGACAACACTCCAAGAACTAGCAAAATAAACAAAAGTACCCGGTTTGGTGTTTTTGCATGCTCAAGAATTTTTATCGTGACGTATTTGAGCAGTCCTGATGCTTCAAGTCCAGACACTAGGATAAACATGCCAGTTAAGAAAAAAATCACATCAAAATTAATCGACCGATATGCTTTGTCCAATGGGATTATTTGCAATGAAAGCACTGCCAATGCACCCATGAGCATTGTTGACCACATTGGTAGCCTAATTCCCCTAATGTTTCTAACAGCAATTAGGCCATACACCACGACAAAGATTACAATCGATATCACAGATACGAAGGTCATGTCCATGCCTAGAATTATTTCCCAATCCAGCATAAGTCAAACTTGCGATTAGCTTTATTTAGCCTAGGACAGCCACTAGCGACATGACAGCCGCAGACAAATTCGGCATTGCATTAGCGGTAGGCATCACTATCGTCTTCGTTGCTATTGCCATTGGTTTCGCATCTATGAGTACAACAATGCAGGCACCAGTTTCTATGCCAGCACCAACTCCAGCACCAACTCCAGCACCAACTCCAGCACCAACTCCAGCACCAACTCCAGCACCAACTCCAGCACCAGCACCAACCGCACCATCAGCAGTTGATGTGTCAATTTCAAAAGGAGCTTCAAGTCCAGGATGTGAAACAACCAATGAATGTTTTGTACCAAGCACAGTAACAGTTAGTGTAGGCGGTACAGTAACATGGACAAACAACGATGCAGCAGCACACACAGTAACTAGCGGATCAGCATCAGATGGACCAGACGGCACATTTGACAGCAGTATTTTCATGTCAAAAAAGACATTTGAACATACATTTGACAAAGCTGGAACCTACAATTACTTCTGTGTAGTGCACCCTTGGATGACAGGAAAAGTCACAGTAGAATAGACATTTCTGCACCAAATTCATTATTTTTCTTTAATTTTTTGAATGTGAGTCAGATTTTAGAAACATCATTTTCCAGTTGACTTGCCAAGTGTTCATAGTCAGTTCGTTTCTTACCAAGTTTTTCAAGTTTTAGCTGTTCAACCTCATTCAGATTGTTGTTAACCTGATCAGAGTTTCCTTGTAGCCTCATTTCTGCCATCATGAACAATCGATTGTTTTCTTTCCAAAGGTGCGCGGATACGTGCTCAATGTATTCATTGATGTCAGATACAAGTTTGTCAGAAGCGCCGGTTCTCAGATATTCTTTTGCAGATGTGTCCATCCTATCTGCAAGTTGCCTTGTAATTTGGTGTTCCATCAACATGACTGCAATTGGTCCCATATTGCGTGGCATTCCTGCTAGTTCCAAGGCAGGAAACAGGGATTCTTCTTCTTTTCCATGATGGCACACATCAGTAAAGTTCTTGGAAAAATCAATCACAGGTAAAAGTATCGATTCAGGTATGGTTTTCCCATTTTTTAATAGTTGCAGTGTGACCTGCATTGATCTTATTACTTTTTCAATCAGATCGTGATCTTTTCTTAATGATTCAGTAGACACAGTATAAATCGAACTTCAGATGTCATTTAAATCTAATTTTGAGACAATTACAGAAATTCGTCTAACGAGTTTTCGCGTAATGGTTGCGCATCAAACCCCATTTTAACCAAATCTGCTGCAAATTCGTCAACAAACCCATGCACGGTATAAATTTTTTCTGCGCCTGTTCTTTTCACTAGGTCGATTAGTTCATTGTAATCGCAGTGATCGCTTAGCGGTATAGAATAATCATTTTTTCTACCATAAGAAAAACTCGATTTTGCCCAACCGCTAAAGCCTACGGTTATTGCACCG
>DATIGB010000046.1:0-6537 GCA_035454985.1 Candidatus Nitrosotenuis sp. | reverse complement strand
GTAAGGGAGGGGGGGTCTGCCAATAATGGCCTCAACTTTAGAAATGACGGGACCATATCTATTGAGGGCGAGTTCACTGGTGCTGGGAACAGCGATATTTTAACAAATAATGGCAGTATTGAGAACGAACCCACGGGATTTTTTGGGATGGGCTCTGAGAGCGTATTTGAAAACAGTGGAACCTTTACCAATTTGGGTGACGCTCTTTTACAAACTGTTACAAATGACGGTTTGATTCTCAATTCAGAAACTTTGAAAGTTGTCAAGACAGTGTCAAACAATAACAATTTTACAAACAATGGAACTTTCAGTCTGTCTGGAGAAATCACCAACTCAGGTAACGGATCTTTTAGAAATAACGGACCAATTACAATGGGAGAAGACTTTGGCGGCGAAGGAACAGTGGAAGGAAAAATCACAAACAGTGCCACATTTGAAAACAACGATTCTATAACAGTCACTATTGGCAGTATTGCCAATACCGGTAGTTTAGTCAATAATGGAGATATTACAAACTCGGATCAAATCAGTAACAGTGGGAATGGTGAAATTACGAATATTGGAACCATAACAAATGATAACACAGTCAACAACAATGGAAATGGCAAGATTACGAATATTGGAACTATAACCAATAACAGCGTGATCAACAACAACAATATAATCAATAATTGCGGAACAATTAGCGGAAATGCTCCTGTCGGAGGAACATTGAACGGGTATTGTCCAGCAACACTAATTGTAGTGGAGGACACGGTTCCTAACAATTCAGTCGATTTTGCATTTACAAGTACCACACTCAGTCCGGCGTCCTTTAGTCTTGATGATGACAGTCAGGGCCCGCTGCAAAATACACGGACATTTGCGGATCTTGTACCTGGAACATACAACGTGACTGAAACATACAACTCGAGTTATATCGCAATACCAATATGCGATGACGGAAGTTCAGTAAAATCAATAGGTGCACAAAATGCTGAAACGATTACATGTACCTTTACCAACTTGTTTGACTCCGATGCTGACGGACTAGCACCTCAAATTGATACTAATTTGCTTAGCTTTTCCAACAATTTTGACGATGCACCTCTTGGAAATAACGGCAAAACAAACGGCACAATAATAGATAGAAAATCACTAGCTGTTTGGGTTACTGATGAGCCAAACCCAAGTGGGGTAAAAATTAGGGCCGTAAATGGACCCTCACAAAACGCAACCGTTTCTGTTTGTAATGGCGGATCAACTATTTCTCTTAACTCAGGTGACGGAGTCATCATAACATGTGGAAGTGTTGATCTAAGCGCGATTTCCGGAAGCCCCCAAATCTCATTTAATGCGCAAAACGGAGTTAGATCTTCTGCAGTGTTACCCGAAGGCAACAGCGTGTTTTTTGAGCCAACAACGTTCAAATTTTCTGTTCCTCCTGAAAATTCAAATTCACTTCCAATAACAATTGAAGCCGCAACTAGGATAATCGTAGAGTTTCCCCAAAACGAGCAAAATGCATTTACTTTCGAGCCCGAAACTGTAACTTTCACATCTGATTCAGACAATCAAGGAGAACTAGCAATAATTATCGGAGATAAGGAAGAGAAAATCCAGCCCAACTCCAGTATTTCGCCACTGATTGCAATAGATCAAAGCATAACAGTCAATCAAAATCAGTCAATTGAAATAACTTTATCATCACTTGGAGGCACTGGCAGTTCTCAAACCAGCTATGAGATTGTTACCGCTCCTATTGGGCAGCTGGTTCAGGATCAGCAAAATCCAGCAATTTTCAAGTACACGCCAAATGCCGGCTTTGCAGGATTAGATAAATTCGAATTCAAGGCAATAAAAGGAACGGAGTCAAGCAATACTGGAACAGTCACAATCAAAGTTCCAGAAGTACTAAAGAAACAAAAAATCAGTGGCGGGTATGTCGGAAAGTTTACCGATTCTACTTTCACAGCTATTGGTGACTTCAAAATTGGAAAAGAGACTTTCAAAAAAGTGAGTATAGGAGGCACGTTTCATTTAGTTAAAAAGGACGCAAAATGCTTCAATGTTTTGGGCAGCGGCATGATGGATTTCAAAAAAGGAAATACCTTGAATTTAGAGTTTAGTGCTCAGACTTGCAGCAAGATAAAGTTCCTCAGCAAACTGGACGGTACGATTACCTATAAAGGCGGTACCGGTATTTTTGACGTAGCCAAAGGAACTGGAGAGTTTTCACAAGTTGATGTGCTAAACAGTCTTATTGGAAAGTTGAGCGGAGACTTATTCTTAAAAAAATAAGGCATGAACGTTTAGTATCATGAGATTGTCTTCTATTCAAATTACAAAATTTTTTCCTACGACACCTGCGTTCCAGCAGAAGAGAGCACCCCCCTTTCAGTTGATACGACTACCATAACTTTACCAGTTGGGTAAACTGGATTGTTGAGCTTTGCAAGAATAGAGCTGTCTTCATCTTGGTTGAGAATTCTTGTTTCTATTTGGTCATTGGTTATGCTGTTTACAGTCCAATACCCAGACCGTAATTCCTGTGCCGATGTTTTTTCCAAAAAAGAAGCAGTTGCATTATAGACAAGATGCTCTACTGTCATGGTTTTTGTTCCCGATATGTTTGCCTCATAGGTAACAAACAGATCAAATTTATCAAATTTCCAGAGCTTTTGATCCCCAACGTTAGTTAATGTAAAATTAATTACGTTACCACCTGGAGATCCACTTAAATCTGAGATCTCTACCTGCGTATCAAAAATTTCGTTTTCTATAGTAGAAATATCTGTTGAGGACTCCTGCAGTGCTAACATTTTATCCAATATGTTAGGAGTCATCATCACTATCACGATCATGGTGACTAGCATTATTCCCCCGGCGGCAGCGTTGCTTATTGCCAATCTAGTCCCCTCTATTTGTTAACTTAAGGAAGTGAAAAGATGTATTCATCAAAAATGCCATTTGGCGTGCTAACCCGTAAATCATACGTTACGTCTTTAGCTAGACTGGATTCATCAATTCGAATTTTTGTCGTATTGAGTACTTGCCAAGCAGTTGGCGGCGAATTGCCGGAAAAATCCCATGTACCATCTGAAAAAGTGCCAGACGCATGATACGCATAGCTTGTCACCTGGCCAATCGGGCCAAAGAAAACATCCATGTTAGTTGCACTTGTGATAGGACTTTTTCCAGTATTCTTTATCCATACGTCGAGTCTGGTACTGCTTGAGTTGGACGCATAAACAATTTTTACCTTAGTTAGCATTTTGTCTTGTTGAGCATCTGTTGTTTCCACAATGGTTGATTCAAACACGCCTACTTGATTGAGTATTACGCCTGCAAGTGCTCCCGCTACAATTACTGAAGCGATAATCATTATGCCTTCGCCGATGATTGCAGATGCCAAAGTTTACCCACTCCTTGACTGGTCACGTCTTGTGCCAGCCTTTTTGCGGGAAGTTAGTCTTGCATAGTATGCATCCGCCTCTCTGTCGTTGAGCCCGACAATTTTTGCAAATCTGTATAATTGCGATATTGATTCTTCAACAGACATGCCGGAGTTCTTGAGCATGTCTATAATGTTGTAGATGGTATGTTCGTCTTCCGACTTTAGTCCCATTAACTTGCATTGTTCTATAAGCAGATCAATGCAGTCATCTCCCTTTTCTTCAAACATTTCTCCCACCAGCTCAATTATTGCCATCATGTTTGCAACAGAGAGATTCCCGTTGAATAGGGGCTTCATAACAGAGTCCATGTTGCCAAGATCCGTACCGTGTACTAGATTATCCATTTCACTGCCATGAGCTATTGCGGCTGGCGGATTTGAAGGCGGAGATGTTTGGGTGTTTGCACCAGAATTTTGCACCATAATCGGTATTGGATTGCTTTGGACTTGAGGAATCGGAGCAGCTACATTTTGCGCTTGATTGTTAGCTGCCTGTTGGTTTTGTGCATTTAGATTTGCCTGCAACACTCCTTGTCGTAATGGTAATGATGGATCAGACAGGTTTGAGAGATCTAGTGCTTCAAAGTATTTTCTCATGAAGTTGAGCGGGTTTGAAATTTCAGCCTGGAACGCCTTCATGTCAGTCAACGTTCCCTCAAATGATTCGGTAAGGGTGTCAACGCTTTCCTTTGTTATTTTCATGTCTTCTTTGATTTTGTTTAGATCTTTTTTGAAGGTAGTAAGATCTTTTTCCACTGGCTCAAATTTTTGATCAATTAGATCACGAATTCTATTCTCGTCAATTCCTGTCATCGTAGGAGCGATGTTGACTTGTTCGGTAGTTACGGTATCGGCATTTGTTGCTAAATTGGTACCTTCAAGTAACGCGTTAAGCTCAGAATTGTTTCCTCCGATGCCAGAGATATTTGTGTTTTCATTTGGCGGTGCGCTAGTTGCATCTTGTATAGGTTGCTGTATGGGCTCTGTAATTAGTTCATTTAATAGAGAATCACCATCGTTTGCAGCAGGTGCTACGTTTTGTACGCTTGGTTTATTTTTTATTATGAATTTTGGCACTGCTATCATTACGGAGGCTATGATACTTACTGGAATTACAAAATAGGTTACTGAATTATTAATATCAAATAATAATTCTGGAAACGCTTTGTATAGAATCAAACCATAAATTCCAATTATGCTTCCAGTAACAAACATGCGAAATCTTTCAGGTAGACTTGACAGTGTTTTAACAAAAAAAGAAAAAAGATTGCTTGGAGCTATCATAAAAAGTACTCCATTTACCCTAGATCGACGATAGTATTCGTTATGTTTGGAACATTTCTCTCTACGGTTAGTGAGGCGCCAGATGGTGTGATGACTTCCACTCGGATTTTGTCTAGTGCTGCTGGTCTGTCGTTATTTCCATATGCGATTGCAAGTACTGCGTGCTCGCCGTCATCCAGTATAGCGTTGGTGTTCGAAGCAACAGTCCAATAGATAATTGCGACTGTTTGAGACGGCAGTGACTTTGTTACTGGGTTGGTAACACCGCTGGTAAATCCTGTTACCGATGCAGTTGCCGCTGCAGTAAACGCAGTTGTTGAGTTGGCATATGTAGTTGATGCAGCTAGTGGTCCCTGATAGATGTTGTCAAATGACTTGGAATTACTAATGTACTTTACAGATGCAGTAGACAATTGCAAGTTCACTGAATCACCACCTGAGGCAATCTTTAGCGGAATCAGGGTTGCGTTCAAGTATGGGGTTGAACATCCATTTGATGAGGATGTACAGCCAATGCCTTTTACTTTACCGGAGATTTCTAGGCTACTACTTGCTTCACTCAAGCCTGATATGATTGTCGTTTTTGCCTTTTGTGTTGTAGAGAATCCCATGTTGAGAACGACAAAGGCTAGTGCAGCTGCTACGATTACGAATGCTATCATAACTATGGCAGACTCTACGCCTATGACTCCTCGATGTGATTTTCTATGTCCTTTTCTAATAAGGTTCATTGGTTTTTTATGATGGTATAACGGTATATCCTAGCGTGTGATCGTGATGATCAAACATTGAATATACAAAAATGAACACGGATAATTTTACAGGTTTTTTATAGCTTTTAGTATATCAAGTCCGGCACTCGGCAACATGGTTTCAGGATAGCAGTTAAGCATGTACCCATTCTGAGCATTATAAAATTTCCAGTTCATGCAGTCCCAGTCCTTGAAATACTCAGTGTTGTCGTCCTGCCAGTCAAACCCATTCTTAATTCCCTTTTGAGGGTAATCCGGTCCGCGTACAAGTGTAATCATGTTTTTTGAATAATCGACTTTTATTTCGGAATTTAATGAATTGGGGTAAAGATAGACTACTTTTGGGTGGTGTATTATTGCTTCATATTCCTTTTTTGTCACAAATTCATTATGTAGTAGAATCACCTTATCGTATTTTTCAAGTATTTTTGGGTCCTTGTCAATATCAATATCGTCAATTACCTGATATCCTAAAAATTCTAAGATTCTAAATCCATTTCCACTCGCAGAGTAGCTTTTTTCATAGATATTGCTTATTGTAGCATTTGTGCATGAGTTACAGTATCCAGCATAATAATCATGTATTCCCTGCCAGTCATAGGCACTTTGTGTAAAAATTGGATATATTACAGCAGTTTTTGTATCTGAACGCAATGCCTCATATTCTTTGTAATAACCTAGCTCTGGTAACTTAGATTCGGTGTAAGCTGTAGACGAATCTTGAGGAGTGGTTTCTTCAGATCTTACGGTATTTGCCGCTGCAAAAGACAACGCAAGCAGCATTGTTGCAGTCATGCTAAGCAAAATTGCATTAAAATGACTAATCATTATTCAAAGAATTCGTCATCGAGTTAAAAGTATCAATTTGTTCATATCGAAAAGTAGCATATATGAATAAAAAGATTAGTTTCTTGGAAACCTAGGTTATCCAAGATCAACTACTGTCTGCGTAATGTTTGGTACCAATCTCTCAATTGTGAGCGGTGAGCCGGTTGGGACAATGACTTCAATCTTTATCATATCCAGTGCTTGCGGTCTTTCATTGCCTCCATGTACTATGGCAAT
>DATIGB010000045.1:0-9037 GCA_035454985.1 Candidatus Nitrosotenuis sp. | reverse complement strand
ACCATGCCTCGATAGCTCAGCCTGGTAGAGCGAACGCCTCGTAAGCGTTAGGTCGCGGGATCAAATCCCGCTCGAGGCTTTTTAATTTTTTAAAAAAGATCGTTTATTGTTCTTCTGGGGATTCGATGTCTAGTTCAAGTTCTTTTGCAAGGCCCTGCCACCACTTGCTTGTCTGTTCTGTCATACTCCCCAATAGTAACCTAAAATGCTCCCTTATAGATCTGTCGGTCTATTGCCCTGATCATCTGGGGTCGCGCAAATTCTTTTTCTGATCCACAAAAACAATTTTGGATCTCAGATAGCCTTTCGTTTCATCTTTGCCTTTCTGTACAAAATTATGGCAAGCGCTCCGCCGGCGCATCCCCAGAAGACTGACCATCTGTATGGGCTGTCTGTCATGCCGACAAAAGAAATGATCGTCCCGCCAATCAGCGCAAAGCCAATCAGTTCTAGGATCTTGCTCATGTGTTTGTTCCAATGTCGAAAAGATATATTGTTTTTTTATCTGTACCATACATGGACAAGTACCTGCTCGTCATCCTGATAATGCTTGTAGTCGGAATGGGCTTTGCGATAATGAAAAGCCCGCCAAGCCTTGAGCTGTTCTACGGCCAGCTTGCGGGAGCGCTTATCATAATAGCATACTCTACAATCAAGAACAGACGCACTGTGCCCCGGGCAAAGAAGCGACGATAACTACATGTCCAGACCAAACGATTCTGCCAAGTCTTGGAATCGTCTGTAGGATTCTAGGTACTGCTTTCCCTTTGATGTTATGACATAGGTGTTTTTTCCATCAAAGTCAATTTTGTTCATGAGGCCTGCGCCGGTCAAGTTTTCAACGAACTTTGAAAGTCTTGAGTGTGACAGGTTTGCCTTTGTCAGAAGGGATGTTACCTTGATGCCTTCCTGACCGCACTGGTCAGTAGCTACTAGCAGATCCGCTACGATTTGCATACTAGTCCTATATGTGGTCATGTTAAATGTCCTAAATACTCAGATATAAGGGTATTAATGTTTCTCACGACCAACACACGAATACCTTTTGCCCGATCCGCAATCTCTTGATCTATCAATGATGTGACGATCATATTAATAATGAATCGCGCTTTTTTCCAGTAATCTTGTCTAGTCCTGTTCCGTGGTACGATGATTTTCTTGGGGTCGCATACCGGTACTTTGATCTGAGGATGAACGTGGTCCCGCTGTTCCCCAATCGAAAGACGGCAAACGATCTGTGGAACGAGACTGTCCACTGGTGGAACGATCACGACATCAAGATTCGATTCGTGGAAAACGACGACCAGTACTGGTTCATCATGGGATCCGACTCCAAAAAGCCTGATCGCAACAGGGGCTTCTTCAAGGTCCTGCAAAAGTCGGAAAACTATGAGAGATTCAAAAAGGGGCACGGCGGGGAGGCATATCTTAGGTTTTCAGTGTACACGGAAAAAACACTCGACACTGCAAAGGACGAGACTGCGTGCAACTGCGGCCACCGAAAGGATGATCACGACGGCGTCTGCCAAGTGGAGGCGTGCGAGTGCCAAAAGTTTGAGAGCTATGTTCTGAATTTACTAAAAAAGAAAAAAACCGTTACCAACATCAAGTTTCTGCAGGAAGCAGACGTAAAGAACGACTCTCTTGCGTGGAACTGCCTCTATGTCAACAAGTACAAAAATTCCGAATAGCTATTTGTCAAGATTTACGCGCAGGTGATCTCCGGGATAGTACTCCCCGAGTTTTTTAGAGTAGCACGTACCGCACAGGGCTCCTGTGACGTCCCATGATTTCATTGGAATGTATTTTTGGACGATCGGACCCTTGCACACGGCGCACTTTTCATCAGCTACCATTATGATCGCGTTTCTGATTTCAATATAAAAATGGTTCTGCCGACAGCAAGTTTTCTCAGCTACGCGCCGTTTCGTCAAAAAAATGATTGTACCTGCATTATGGATGAAAGCGTCGCCTATTTCACGCTCATTAAATATTAGTTAGTTGCAGAAAAATCACGATAGAGCGTCTGGCCATTGTAAATCTCCTGCAATTTTTACGTGGTCGGGCTTCTATCGTACTGTTCTAGAGCAGACTGTTGACCAGCTTCTTGATGCTCTCGATTTCGTCCTCTTCCTGCCTGATTTTCTTGTCGATTACGCGGAGCATCGCCTCGTTCCAGACGTGGTGCGAAAAAAAGTTGTGCTTGGTGTTTGCTATCTCCATTTCGTCATCCACCACCGTGTCCTCTAGGAACTTTGTCACTACCACGTCGGCAAGCTTTAGGATCCGCTCGTTGAGCTTGTAGCTTTTGAATATCGGCTCCAGCTTCATGACGTCCTCCTTAAAGTCCGCCTTTGTCCCAAGAATGTTTCTGTGCATTATTCTAAAGTATGTGCCGACAAAAAACAGCGTTGCATATCTTTTTGTCTTGTGTCCGCCCCGCTTTCCGTATCCAAGTGTCTTTTTTGCGTACTCTTTTACCAGGTAGGGGTACAGCAGCAGCCTGTAGTCGTCCTTGAGGTTTTCGTTGAACACGTCATCGTACTTGCTTCCGCGCGGCAAAAACTGCGCAGGTGAGCTGTACGACTCTGTGGGCCTCTGCTCGATTCCTGCAACCAGCACCTGGATTGCGTCCTTTGCCACGATTACCTTTTTGTGGTTGTCGGGAAGATACCTGTTGTATATGGTGTCGCCGCCAAACTCTGTCTGCTGCGACTTTGTCTTGCTGTCAAAGGAGCCGGCCTGTATTTCATAAAAGTAGCCATAGTTTTCAAGCTGCGATTTTATGGACTTGTGAAAATCCATTAGCGACACCAGGTCCTTTCCGCGGACAGAGTTTTGCGAGTTCCTGTACTTTGTTATGTTGTTCTGGTCCAGCTCGTCGTCTGCCTTGATTATTGTGACTGTGATGCTGCCGTCCAAGTTGTTGGTCCTCTTGGCATGGTCCAAAATGGAGTTTGATGTCTGCGCCCCGTTGACTATCTGCGGCGCATGCAGCATCATGTTGTTGTCCTCCAGCTCTTCAAAATCGTTTACGACAATCGTGATTCCGTTGTTATAGTAAAAGAACTTGTCAGGCGAGTTCTGAAGGGTCTCCCTGATTCCCTTGTTGACGTTTGTCTTGAACTGCATCCACTGCCTGATGTTTGACTCAAAGACATAGTCCCTGTTTTTTACGACAAAGTCAGTCAGCTCCCTCAGCTTTAGGATTCCGACTACGGTGTTCTTGTAGTGGATCATCTTTTCCAGCTTTATTTTGGACTTTTTGCCCGCTGCCGGCTTTTTTATGCGGTCCCACAGGCTCTTGACAATTCTGTCCATGTCCAGTATCTCGACTGAGTCGTCGCTGTCATAGTCGACCCTTTGGTTTGTGACGTAGCAGCACTCTACTCTGAGGTTTTTTTCCTGAATCTTTGTCACCAAATTTGCCAGCTCGGGGCGCATCTTTGTTACGTCGCGGTTCAGCAGCATTCTGACATCGTCTTTGAATTTGGCTATTGCCTCATTGGAGTGGGCAGTTCCGTACTTTGACTGGAAGAGGCGAATCTTGTTGTCTGAAAAATCAACCGGAAGGTACGCGTCTATTCCAAGATCATTTGCCCCGTCTATGATTGCGTCGGCTGCGTCGTCCTCGGTTGCCTCGTAGACCCGCGTCAGGACCCACTGGAGAAAGTTGTGGCCCTTTTCGACATCGCTCTTGCCTGCCTCGGTGTACTCTACTAGGCTGCCCTGAATGTTTTCCGCAAATCCTTCAAGGGGCTGCTCGCTCTTTTTTTGGACAAGCAGCGCCTGAGAGCCTGGAATGTACTCTAGCAGTCCAGGATTTTTTTCCGTCACGGCTTTGCTCTAGGGCTACTGTATTTAGAAAAGATGGTTATTACATTATAACCCAACAAGCGATTCTTGAAATAAAGGATGCAGGAAACACCAGAACATGATCGAAAAGGAAGACGCAGTCAAGGTGTTGCAGACAATTGCAGAAAATCTTTTGGGCGTGGCAGGGAACGGCTCTAACTTTCAGAGGCTTCCGGACGACTATTGGGGCTATTACGCAAAGGGACATGACAAGAAGGGAAAGTTTGGCGTGATAGTGACATATTCTGAGCAAGGAACCGACATTGAAGACCTGCTAATCATGTACCGAGACTGGGCTGACAAAAATAAAAAAGACAGCTCATAACCCAACTGGTATGAAAAAGATACTAATCGCAGCCTGCATAGTTACAGTTTTTGTTCTGGCACTTGCGGTTTCTCTTAAAATGCACGTCGTTCCTGTAGCGCCCCCTGCAAAATTTGACGTGGCAATTCCAATGTCGGCGTCGCGTCCGGGCTGCGAGAAGGCCAACTGGTGCTACACTCCGCCCCAAATCACAGTCGATGCCGGCAAGACCGTGACCTGGCTAAACGACGACAGCGGACTTCATACCGTAACCAGCGGCTATTACAACAAACCAGACGGCACATTTGACAGCGGCCAAATTGATCCCGGGGAGACATTCTCATACAAGTTTGTAAAGTCAGGCGACTTTCACTACTTCTGCAGTCTTCATCCCTGGATGGAAGGAACAGTCACTGTGAAATAGTTCTGGAAACGCATGGGCCATTTTAGTAAAATAAGAGGTGAGGAAGGGATTCGAACCCCTATAAAATTCGCTTTGCAGGCGAACGCATAACCGCTCTGCCACCTCACCGCATTGAAGCGTTCTATTCAACGAGAATTAAACTCTTTAGATGGCAAACAAATCGCAGATCTTTTGTCTGCGTAAAGCCCGAATTGGGTGCTCACAACTTTTGGCAATGCAAGATGTGCGCATTTTATGATGTGGTCTGAAAAAGGCCTGAAAGTTCCGGACTATGATTTGACAAAAGCCTTTGATGCGAGCTTGACGTCTTCGCCGCGTATTGTTTTTCTTCCGGCATGGTTTGACATGTCTACGGCGCTTGCTGCTATTGTGGTTGCTATGTCCTCAAGGACCCGCCTCAGCTCGTCTGCCGACTCGTCGCTGACCCTTTCGGCCCCAGCCTTTTTTAGAATTCTGTACATTGCGGACAGTCCCAATTCTGATGACTTCATAACTCGTTCTCATGTGTCGGCATGATAAAAGAATGCAGCTAAAAAATTCCACACACTAATTGATTTTCACAAACTTAAGTAGCCAGTGCAATTCATCAAAAAACATGGTCAGCATGATGGACGCCCATATCCACCTCTCGGATCCAGAATATCAGAACGACATGGACGTGATTCTTGATTCCATGAAGAGGCTTGACATTCGCGCATGCGCAGTGTCGATGGACAATGACTCGTCTCGAACAACCCTTGACCTTGCAAAAAAAAGCAGCCTTGTCCTGCCCTTTGTCGGCATACATCCTGAGAAATCAAAAGACAGCCTGGAATCAATGGTGAGTCTTATTCAGGAGAATTCTGGCGTAATCTCAGGTATTGGGGAAATCGGCCTTGATAGGACATATTGCAAGACTGATGACGATTTTGCAAGACAGAAGGATGTCTTTTCAAAACTCTTGTCGCTTGCAGAAAGTCTTGGCAAGCCAGTATCTGTCCATTCCAGAAGGGCACTTGATGAAATACTTGAGATGATTCCGTCATACAATATTTCCGGGTTCTTGCTGCACTGGTTTGACGGGAGTAAAAAACAGCTGGGGCGCGCAATGGATCTTGGATGCTTTGTGTCGTACGGCCCTGTCATGGTGTACTCGCATGACAAGCAGGCGCTTCTTTCTTGCACAAACCGGGACAGAATCCTGGTGGAAACGGATGGCCCTGTGAGATTTTCACACTGTTTTGGCATGAAATCGGCGCAAATCAGCTTCATTCCAAGTGTGATATTCTGCCTGTCCAAAGTGCTGCAGCAGGACTACGACGAGTCTGTGTCAATGCTTGAGCAAAACTCAAGGCGCTACCTTCGGGGCATAGTATAAAAAACCCCCAGAACAACTTTGAGGGTGGATAGAATAAAGCGACTTTCAATGCAAGCCATAACTCGGTATGGTGCCAAATTCACATCTGATTTTAGCGAGAACAAAAAAGTCCTAGAACAAGTTTCCATCATCCGCTCTAAAGGCCTCAAAAACGAAATCGCAGGTTACATTACAAAATACATCAAACGCGAAAAGTCCTCAAAAGATCTGCCAGTAGAGGAAGAAGTCGAAGTAGAATCCGAAGATCTGGTAGATGAGGCAGAGGACACCTCAATTGCAGAAGAAATGGCAGAGACTCCTGACGAAATCGAGATAGTCGAAGAGCCAATCAAAGAATCAAGTTAATCTAGTCAGTCCAATACCACCAAATTACAGTTGCTTTCAATCAAATTTCTCGGCGGCGCCAAAAAATCATTCGGCACAGACTTTGTCCAGGTAGACCTTGATGGCATTCCAATCAAGGCCTTGCTTGAGCACCTCCTGTCGATAAAGCCAAAGGACACCATTACGCTTGACACAAAAAACCTCCTCGTCGCAGTAAATGGGGTGGACTCGTCTGCACTTGCAGGGTATGACACTGTGCTCCACCCGGACGATATCGTGACAATAATTCCCATAATTCACGGCGGCGCCTATCGTAGGAACCTGTTTCGGGTCTGCGGCAAATCCGCAGAACTGCTCCCAGTACAAAACACACCTGGAAAGGGCTACGACTTTTTAAATTCGCTTAGGAAAAGTTTCCCGAATCTAGTCCTTGAGGGGATATCAACACAGCACATACTGTCTGTTGGGCACGCAAAAAAGATTGTCGGCATATCGCTCTTTGCGCAAAGGCATGATTCGTTGCTGTCAAAAAAGCTAGAGACCGATATACTGCTGCGGTTTGGGGTGACAACACAGATATCCGATGCAATCAAAACAGTTGGAATCAAAAACTCCGACGCCTTTACCGTGCTTGCCATTGGAAAAAAGTACTCACTTGACAGGCTGTACAGGCACCTTGCGCCGTTTTTGGTCCCAGTCAAGTTTGGCGCCAGCTCAAAATCCGTCCAAAAGCAGTTCGGAATAACGAAAAAACATCTTGATGCAGTGGACTCGGATGCACCGCTTGAGGACCTGCTTGCAGAAAAGGCAGCGGTCCTAGTCTAGGTAATCCGTTTTTCCTTTTCCACGGAAAGTATGTCAGAGTCCTTTAGGATTGAGACTCCGGATGTTTTTCCGACCACCTCGACTAGTATTATCCAGTCGTATTTCTCAAGTGAGACTTTGTTCTTTATCTGGTCTGCAATCTTGGTGATTATCTGACTGGTGGAAATATCCGAGTGCCTCTTCTCAACTGTTATTCTGTAGGTGTCGTCCGGCCCCATCTTGTGAGCCTGCTCCATCACTGCCTTTGCGATGGACTCTGCGTCAGTGTTAACAGTGGCAAAAATTGGAATTGCGCGAAGCGTGTACCGCATCGCCCACGGCTCGTCCTCGATTTTTTCGTGAATTTTTTTTATTATTTTTTCCGGCTCTATCCTGGTCTTTACCGTCAGGATTCCGGACATTTCGGTAATCGTTATCTGCGGCTCCGCATCGCCAAGCTCCTCTAGGATTGCACCTATCTCCCCTCTTGTCTCTCCCTCAAAATGCCTGGCGCAGGTAACCATCAAGTCCAAATGTGATCTGGGATTTCTTTCATTCAGTTATATGTTTGGGGTTTTTTCCAAAAACTAAATAACGAATTCGGCATGTACTGTGTAGTTGAGTACAGAACCTGATCTTGACAATGATTTTGAGGATGACTTTGAGGACTCTGAGGATGAGGAAATCGAAGACGATGATTTTGACTAGATGGTAAGGCCGTAGCCGTCAGCAAATTTGTTAAACGTATTGTAGGCCTGCAGAAACTCCCTGCCAACATTGCTTATCTTGTACTTGCATGCACCAGTCGAGCTTGTCTGCTCCAGAAGCCCCTGCGCAACAAGGTTGTTCAGAATTTTGGAAATCCTGCCGTGCGAAATGTTTGCCTTTCGAATCAGGTATGTGATGCTTGCTCCCTGCTCGTCCGGCGTGTCGTCTCGGGTGGTATGTAGAATATCTCCGATTATCTGCATATGCGTCCTGTATGATGACATGCCTTTGTATGATCTCGTACGTGATTCTTCAATATATTAGCAGGATAAAATTATTTGACAAAATTATTTTATTGAATAGATTTTGAGCCTAGATGTTCTCGTCAAACTTTATCCTAGTCAGCGGAACCTTTGTGACTGGGATAAAGAGCATTATCAGGCCGGCAATCTTGGTCGAAATTGAGACCACGTTGAGAATTGACTGCGGGAAGACAAAATAGTACCATCCCAAAAACTCGCCAATCGCAAGTGCCCATAGGCCGCCTGCAACCAAAATGGCAGTCTTTCTTCTGCTTGCAAAATACGACAGCAATGTCTCGATTGCGCCGTATGCCAGCAGGATAAACGAAATTGATCTGATGATGTTCTCAATTGATATGAACGAGATCAAAAACAGCGGCACCACCCCAATTGATCTCAAGTAGCTTGACTTTGGGAAAAATGATTTTATTGTGTGCGAAAACGCGATGAAAAAATATCCGACAGTCTGCACCGCAATGCCGAGCGTCATCACCCACCTCTCTGTGTGGCCAGTCTTGTACACGAACATGTCAGCAGCCTGCCCTGTCCACATTATGAAAAATCCCGCGCCTATTGAAAAAAACGCAAGCGTCAGCCTGAACAGTGTCGGGCTGCCCGTGTTTCTAAAGCCAATATAGGATATGGTTCCAATTATGATCCCTACTACAAACCCGACCAGATTCAAAATGTTTTCTAAAAATAATTCCAAGCTACATCAGATGCGTGCTGGTTGATTTTAAAAGTTAATCCCATTCGTCAAGTGTTCCAGCCGTGTGGCCCTCGGTGCTGACCGTATAGTCCCCAAGTATGTCAGAATATGTGGCGTCACTGTGGGCAACATACTTTACATATTCTCCGTAGGAAATGTCCAAATTGCAGTGATCGCACTTGACAAACGCAAAGTCCGGTGAAAGATCTGCTGTCTCCTTGCACTTGGGGCACTTTATCTTCATGGTATG
>DATIGB010000044.1:0-6025 GCA_035454985.1 Candidatus Nitrosotenuis sp. | reverse complement strand
ATCCTGCATTACTTCGTATTCGATTTGTTTCCAGTGCCCAATGTATTCCTCAATTAGTACTTGCCTTACAAGACTTGCATTGAGTCCTCGCTCAACGATTTCGTGTAATTCGTATTCGTTGTATGCCACACCCCCGCCCTTTCCGCCAAGAGTGTAGGCAACTCTGATTATCACAGGATATCCAAGATCTTCAGCTGCCTTTTTTGCGTCCTCAAATGTGTTAACAGTCTTGCTTTTGAGTACAGGAACCCCACATTCTGTCATTGAATCCTTGAAGAGCTGTCGGTCCTCTGTTTTTTGGATTCCAGGAATTTGGGTCCCAAGCACTTTTACTCCATATTTTGTCAGGATTCCCTGTTCGCCAAGTTTTACACCGCAGTTGAGTGCAGTCTGGCCGCCATACCCAAGCATTATGCTGTCTGGTCGTTCGGCTTCAATGATTGATTCTACATACTCGGGGGTGACAGGTAGCAAATACACTTTGTCGGCAAAACGAGTATCGGTCTGAATTGTAGCAATGTTTGGATTTATCAATACGCTTTTCAAACCGTCTTCCCGTATGGCCTTGAGGCACTGACTGCCGGAGTAGTCGAATTAGCGGTCGTTTTTGCGACTTTCGCCTGCTTCTCCGATCTTTATTGCCCCACTACCAAGAACTAGAATTTTTTTCAGACTTTCATTTCGTATTAGAATCTCCCCCCTTGATCAAGTTTTTGAGCTCTTCAAAGACGTATCTACAGTCATATGGTCCAGGCGATGCCTCCGGATGAAACTGGACGGCGATGACTTTTTTTTGCTTGTGCCTTATTCCCTCGACTGTGTTATCGTCTGTATTTGTAAACCATAATTCAAAATCAGTCTTTCCCAGAGAGTTCGGATCAATTCCATAACCATGGTTTTGACTCGTAACATACACTTGTTTATTTTGCAAGTTAAGACATGATTTGTTTTGTCCCCTATGACCATACTTGAGCTTGTAAGTTTCTGCGCCTCCTGCAAGCCCGATTATTTGCGCGCCAAGGCAGATACCAAGCGTAGGAATGTTTCTTTCAATCAGCTGTTTTGCAGTCTGAATCGTTTGCGGGCATTTTTCAGGATCACCTGGACCGTTGCTTAGTATCACGCCCTTTGGATTATACGACATGACTTTTTCAATCGTCGCGTCCCACGGTAGTTTGATCACGCGATATCCAAGATCCCTAACATTTCGAAGAATCGCATTCTTTACTCCGGTATCAATCACAACTACAGAATCGCTTTCATCACCATATGTTTGAGCTTCTTTTGTCGAAACTTGGTCCATGAACTCTTCGGAGGTATATGACTTTGTATCTGCAAGTTGTTTTTTTATTAATTCAACGTCAATTTCAGAGTCTGACACCACAAGTGCGGCCATCATGACGCCACTTGTTCTGAGCTTTTTTGTAAGCTCCCTTGTGTCGATTTCAGAAATTCCGGGCACCTGTTCGTTGTGCAGCCACTCATCTAAGGTCATGGTAAGGTTCCAGTGACTCGCAATCTCAGACAGCTCGTGCACCACTAGGCCGCGTGCCTGAATTTTATCAGATTCAAAGAACTTGGATATCCCGGATTTGTCCTTTAGCGAGGGGTCAGGAACGCCATAATTGCCAATTAACGGATAAGTCAGGGTCAGAATTTGTCCTGCGTACGAGGGGTCAGTCAGAGTCTCAGTATATCCCACCATTCCAGTGTTGAATACAAGTTCGCCAAAAACAGTCTTTTGGTACCCAAAGCCCTTGCCGTCAAGGACCGTACCATCAGATAAGATCAGTTTTCCATGTTTGTTTGCAAACTGGGCTTTTTTAATCGAAATTGTGACCCTCAAAAAGTGGATTTCCAAGTAGATTTAAGTTTTTGTGAGATTTGATCGCATACAAAAAATTAGATAGATCGGACTGCGTTGAAATGCGATCGCAGTTTAACCAACCACAGTCTTTTGATAAAATTGAATTGGTGCAGCTCATTGTTCACCAATGTCCACAGATTGCAAGAATAAGACGAATCATTAAGATATTCTCCAAATAGGAAATCGTGTGCTTTTTGATGCGTGAATGTTTGAAGTCTGATTTTGAACAAAAATGTGCGCGATCATCCGTATTTTAATGGTGGCAACGTTTTCTTTACAGTGTTTTTCCAGTTCGCAGTTTCATTCGACTTGTTAAGACTTGTCGTTGTTGTTGGCATCTGAGTCATTTTCTTAATTTCGCCAAGCTTCGAATGCGTTTTGTCTTTTAGATGCTCTGCTTTTGATTGCGATGCATATGCCTGCTTCTTTACTGCCTCTAGGTGTTGTGACTCCACTGCGGTTGTCATTGTGCTGCCAGGCCTTTGCGAGTGTGCCACTACGTAAGATGACGCGTTAGTGATTTGGTCTCTTAATTGGGCGACCTGTTTTTGTTCTGTGGCCATGACATACGGCTTTGCCTCTAGCTTTGCGGTTTTATCCGCCATGACTGTTTTTTCATGCTGTAGTGTTTTTGCCATCGTGTTGACTGCGGTATCTTGCGCTATTTTTCGTGTCTCATTGAGTGCAGTCGGGGTTTCTCCTTTTACTTTGTTTTCCAATGCCTGAATTTGTTTTGCGTTTGAGTTTTCGCCAAATGCGTGACCTAGTGTCACTTGACTTCCTACACCCGATATTAGCACCATGACCAAAAAACCTGCAACAGATTGCAAACTTTTTTGCATGGCACGATATGCGCATCTTGCATATAATCAATTGCGGAACATTGTCAATTAACAAAGTTCATCTATCAATAAATTCGAAAATAACATTCTACTTGCATGGAGGTGTACCAATACGCAGACAAACACTAAACAGAGCGATGACTTTAGGAACAGTCCATTCCATGATGTGTATCAGGCATTTGGACTAAAGCCGAGTCAAATTCACACCACGCCAGCAGACTAGTGCGACAACATGTCATACCCCTACCAAGCAAACAATCTGCTCAGAAGACTGAACAGAATGCTGGCCGTGAACGAGTTTTTGGTTACTCCTCCACATCATTTTGTTTCTTTTGGACGTACACATTGGGCGCACTCTGCCAACAAGATAGACCAACAGGTTAGGAATACAACAGTAGTCGGATACAATACTCGATAATTTTGTGCGTCAAAAAATATTTTCAGATAGAAAAGACTGAATTCGTTTTTTTCGTCGTTAAACGTGCAGTCATTTAGGAGACAGATACTGTGCGATATTTTTGGTGTTCTTCTATAAGCCGGTCATATGTCTCAAAAATAGAGTCTAGAATCCCTTGGGTGGAGCTTGGCTTGTTTTTTTCATATATTGCAAGGATTTCTTTAACAATTACCACGGTGGGTTTTTGCAGATGTTCAAATTTTGCCGAACCAGCCCATGATTCAGTATTTGATACGGCATCATAATCTGCAAGGCAGTCATCTTTAACAGAAGAATGAGATTTTGCAATTTGTCTGTAATTATGCTGACTGTCTTGATTCATGGTCTGTATAAGCACATTTTCGCTTATAATATTCGGGTAACTTTGTTAATTGAGTGTTCCATAAGGACCAGACGCAAACGGGCTCTTGAATGAAAGGAGTTTTGCTGGAGCCACAACCTTGCATTTTGCGTTTGAATTTTGCCTCGGTTATGTTGTTTTTTGAGGCGCCAGTGCGGTCAGAGTGCTCTGAACTGCTCGCTCCACTTGTAGTAGGCGCGGATCATGTCCATCGAAACGCTTGGCTTTCGCCTTCCCATTATTTCCTTAAAGTCATTTGTTGTCAGATTACGCGGTTGGGGCGGGGTTTCGCCTGCGACTGGCTCGTGGTAGTCAGGGGCACTGAAAAGTTCGTTTACTATCATCAACTGCGCCGACTGGCAAATGTCTTTAATGTCGCTTGCGCTATACCCGTCGAATATTTTTGCAAGATCGGTTGACTTGACCTTGTCATCCTTTTTGAGAGGATCAGTATACAGATCAAAAAGCTTCTCTCTTGCCTCAAGGGTCGGCAATGGGACGTAGACTCTTTTTTGGAATCGCCTCAGGAACGGCCAGTCAAGACTCCAAGGCTTGTTTGTTGCGCCAATCACATACAGTTGGATGTCCTTTCCTTTTCCGTTGATCCCGTCCATTTCTGTTAGGAATTGGTTCTTTGTCCTCACTTCGCCACCGACTTCGCTGTTTCGGTTTCCTAGCAGTGAGTCAATTTCATCTATAAACAATATCACTGGCTTGTGTTCTCGCTCGGCATATCCTCTTGCCATCTTGAATACTTTGGAGACGTTCTTTTCTGCCTCGCCAAGCCACTTGCTCATCATGGATGCTGCATCGACTACTATGAAGTAGCCATCAATTTCGTTTGCCGTTGCTGCTGCAAGAACAGTCTTGCCGCATCCCGGTGGTCCATACAGCAGTATTCCACGAGGCCATCCAAGCGGAAACAGGTCAGACCTTTGTGTAGGATATACGATTGACTCTCGCAGTGCGCTCTTTGCGTCGTCCAGTCCGACCACTTCTTTCCAGCTGACGTCTGGCTTTTCTTTCATTATCAGGTCATCAAAATCATCCTCATCCTTTTTCTTCTCAAGTGACGCTTTTTGTTCTGCTGGAGTCGCATTCGGGTCTACTGCAGGCTCGATGTCTACGCCGCGGGTCATTTGGAGTGCCTTTATTCTGTTCTCATAAGCGCGGCATCTTTCGGTGTAAACTTTGTTTAGCTTGTTATCAGGATACAAATGGATTAGTTTTACAAGGGAGTCGATTGCTTTTTGGTAGCTTGCGATTGCCATTCCCCTTGCGCCTTGGGAATCAAGCTTTATTGCGTCGGAGGCATACTTGCTTGCATTATTTTCTAATTCTTGTGGGGCCAGACTCATATCAAATTACCTGCTCGTACTGGACTTGAGAACTCTGTTGGTATGCTTGTGTGTAAACAGGTGTAGCAGAGTTTGTTAAATTTATTCTACCTTCTTTTGAGCGGCTTTCCGGCTTTGCCTTATCAAAGGACAGGCTGGATGACACGTCGCCCTGCGCAGTTTTTATTTCAGAGACTGAAAACTGGGCAGAAAGTATCAGTTCTTGGACTTGGTCATTTATCGTCCCAAGTGAAAGTGTGGAATTCCTAATAAGGTCAGCAAACTCCTTTAAAATAGCGTATGTGTCAGTTTTATGCTGGTATTTAATGAGGATCTGTTCTGCCAGCCCAAGCATCATGTCCAAGTCTTCTAGTTCCTCTCCAGACATTTTTGCTATTTTTTGTTCGTACTTTGGATTGGATTCCAGAATTTTCTTTTTGACAAGCAAGGATATGCCGCGCACCTTCCCAAGATCTTTTTCAAGACTGCCAGATTCAAAGGATTTCATAAGCATCACAGGCTTGCTAGAAATTTAGATTAGGGTACTGCTTGCGAATTTTAGATTCTGCTATCAAATTTACTTCATCTAGAATTTGTTTGGATTCCAGGTTTGTTTGCTTAAAGTCAAATTTGGCCTCAATCAGACTCCCCGAATCCATAACAATGCTGCCCAAAAGCCCGGAAAGCTCAATGAAATCCTGGCTAATCTGAGGAAACGCAAGATGAATGTTAGAATTAACAGTCCTTAAAATCAATATCATGGGTGATACGGTTTCCATAATGTTGCCAATCCTAGATATTGATTCTAGCCTTTTTTGAATCATTTTGATTGCAGTCATGGCAGACGTCAGAGTCACTTCGTATTCGACTCGTTTATTGAACTCAGGGTCTTCTTTTACTGCCTCATTTTGGAGATAAAACCTCAGGTTAGACTTTCTTGCCAGCACCCACTGCTTTTGTAATTTATCAAATATGCTCTGAGTAAGGTACACGGAATATTCCAGTCTTGGTTTTATTGTAAGGGCGTATGGGTTTGGCAGAACCTGAACCGCGTCATTTACAAATACTGAACTTGCAACCATGTCTCGATCATCAGACTAGGTCTTTGTATATTAGAGCGGTGTCACAAATTTTGGTTTAACCGCAGTTACAGCATACCGGAGATACAAACTGGAGTTTTTT
>DATIGB010000043.1:0-2466 GCA_035454985.1 Candidatus Nitrosotenuis sp. | reverse complement strand
ACAGCTCTATGGTTGGGATGGGCGTATTTGGCGGCGCACTCACTGCCGGTTTTATCACGCGGACATTCAATTATCCTACAACATTTCTGATATCGTCGCTTATTCTGTTTGGCTCAGTCGTACTCTTTAGGATGTACCTGTATCACAAGATATCTGGCAAAATACTTTGAAATTAGAAAAATAAAGAGTGCAACTAGTCTGTTCGCGGAATTTTTCCCTTTGAATCAAAGATTTGTTGCAGATCTGCATCAGCACTGGCATACCTTACGTTAAAGTCCTTGTTTAGCGCTATCATCTGGCTTCGGCTCGTCGCAGAGTTCTTGTAGTATGCATCCCATGCGTTTTTTGCCTTGCCGCTTGACAGTGCACTGTCTCTGATGTCTTGTGCAGACTTTATCTTGTCTTGTTGGTAGTTGAACATTGCAGTATAGATGCTCTGTATGCTGGCTGGTTTTTTAGAGACGAATCTCTCAAAGGCGCTCTGTGGCGTAAATGACTCGTTGCTTTTATTCATGCTTTCCAATTCCGCGCTGAGTCTTGCATTGGCGGTGTTTCTTGCTTCCTGTATTGCCTTGTTTTGCTGGGTTTGAATCTTTTTTCCTTCCTGCATTTCTGCAAGAATTTTTTTTGACTGTTCTATTTTTTTAAGAATCTGCATCATTGCTGGGTTGTTTTTTATTTTTTCTGTTGCCTTGATCTCATCATCGCTGATTGCAAACACCTGTGTGGTGTTCAGTATCGCAAAAAGGCTGAGAGCCATGCCGCAGAAAACGATTTTTCCAATCATTGGATGAATCAGACTAAATTCTGTATTTAGCAATTTGACAGAAATTCTCAGCAATGCTTAAGTTCCGGAATTTGGCTACAAGCACAATTAAAAGTGGCGACGGATCGAAAATTAATGTGATCACAATAGACTGCAGGGAGATAGAGTCCTACAAGCACGAATTGGCAGTCTTTGTAGCGGATTGGATTGGAGCAATCCCGACAATGAAGCTGCACGAATTTGTACTCTCTCCAATAGGGGATGAGCACCTTGATGCCGAAAACATTGTCAGGGGCATTAAGGAGTTCTTTGCGTCACTTGGAGAAACTGCAAACTTTGCGGTGCTGCCAAAAGAAGAAGTCATACTGGTAAAATCTCTGTCAAACAAAACCTTTGTCAAAGAAAGGCAGCCAGAGTCGATGTTTACGTGCACCCATTGCGGGTATGTGACGCAGTACGAGGGATTGTTGCAAACTCACGTGAAACTGCACTACTTGTGAGTGCCAGGCGACCTTTCTACCTTATCTGAATGCATTATACCTGACCTGCCGCATATGTGCCTGTTCTGACACTCTTGCAAGACGTGTTTGTAAGTATGCGCAAACACGAATTTCTTATATCTGACGGACACTATCTAATATCGTGGAAGAAACAAAAAAAGATTCTGTCTCCTGTGAAACATGCCCCTTGGACATTGTGGCCCAAAAGATTGCCAAAATATTCAAGCGTAATACCCAGTGACAAAATTTTTAACTCAATTAGGATCTCTGCAATGAATTGGCATCCGCCATAGGACTGGTTTTTTCCAACTATTCGTATGTGTCGTTAGCCGTTGCAATATTTCTGGCACTGCTACTGCTCCTGTCTTCTCTTTCAGAGTATGTGTTTTTTTCACCGTCTTTTGTATTCTATGTCACGCATGACCGATTAATTGGCTTTATACTGATCTTAGCGGTGTCTGGCCTATCCGGCCTTGTGATTCCAATGAACGTGTATAGGATCATAACTCTGCAAAACAAGCCAAAAAGAATAGGCCGAAGTTTTATAGGCTCGATCCTAGGCGCATCTGCAGGCGCCTGCAGCTGCGGCCCTGTGGGATTTGCCATAGTCTCGACATTTGGCACGATTGGAGGCGTAACAACCTCACTGCTCACTACATATGAAATCCCGCTAAGAGTGCTGTCTGTTGCAATTTTGGTCTACGTGTATTATGCCACCATTCGGTCGCTTTCAATCAGTTGCAAAGTTAGTAAATAAAAAAGACTGCCTGAATCATCAGAAGACAAGAAGCCACGAGATAGGACGGGGAAGTATGATTCAGGCACTCACTGACATCTCATCGTTAGTCAGGAATATCAGAGAATGTGTGTTGAGTTTGGACAAACTTCAAGTTAATATCTACACGCCTGTTTTTTCAAAAACGGCTGACACACTAAATTTCCAAGTCTGGCCAATTTGTTGACTAAAAATTACAAGAAAAGTGAGCTTTTTCAAACCTGAAAATCTATGAGGGCTCAGATGTCTGTCCCATCCATGTCGATAATGTTTGTTCCTGCAAGGCCTGGCAAGAGAACACTTGAAACTGATGATTCTGAAGATTATGATTAGAACTGTATTTGTTTGACTGATCTTTCGGGAATTCTAAGATCTGAAAATTCATGCGGGTGGATTGTCTTTGCCAAAATTTCAATCCCTGTTAT
>DATIGB010000042.1:0-2916 GCA_035454985.1 Candidatus Nitrosotenuis sp. | reverse complement strand
AATTGATTCAGATTCTTTTGTACGAAAAATTGAAGGGGAGAACATTCCCCAGCTATCAGATCTTAGGACAAAAATTGTAAACATAAAACCCGACAATAACTATTACTGCATAGAGGCGATCATACTCAAGGCGCCAGAAAGACGCAACGTGCAAACAAAAGCAGGCGAGTCAATTTCACTTTCTGAAATGTTCATCGAGGACGACACGGGGCAAATTTGGATAAAGGGGTGGAGAAATCAGGCAAGACTACTAGATGAGTGCTCGATAGGTGAGATAATCTCAGTCACTGGAGTCACTGCAAAGCCCGGATTGGAGGGAAGAGTGGAGCTGTTTGTCACCCCATTTTCATCAATTAGAAAGAAAAACTAGTCCCAAAAGCCCCTAGTCATCACATATTGCCTTTCGGCTTCGTATATCTGCCTGTACAGATTCTCCTCATCCACCATGTTTCGAAGTATTCTTGATGCGGTGTCTGCCCCAACCCCATACCCGGATAGCACAATCAGCGCTGTTTTGCCAAAATTTGCAAGCAGCGACGCTGCCTTCCAGGCTCGCTCAAAGCGGTGATTTTCCTCAGGTGATATTTTTTTGCCTGCGAACTTTTTTTGTATAATTTTCCCAAGATCATAGTCAGAATAAAACGTGGTCGTGATTTGCCGTCCCTTGCAATAGGGGCATGATGGCATCTTTTCAATGTCAGTTGTTTCTATTACTTTTTCCCACCTGCCACATCTTGCGCAGATCAGCCTGTGCCTTGTCTTTAGTAAGCGGCTCCTCACCAGATCAAGCAATCCCTTGTCAATACTTGCCGGCGATGAGTAGTATTTTGTGGTATGATCCAGTATTGGAGTAGCGAGTTTGGAGAAGCTACTTGCTTCAAACCACTTTATTGCGATTGTGTTGTTCTGAATTTTTTCTAAGACTCTCTTGGAGCCTTCCAAATCGTATTTGTCGTGGAAGAGCTCGCGCAATGCCTCCTTGACTAGCGCCGTCTTTGCATATCTGTCAAAGAGAAACCGTGCCGATTTTTTGTCATATATTGCGCCTCGCCCTACAATGCCAAACTTTTTTGCAACATTCCACGTCCTCCAATTGATATTGTGCGTCCCGCTCAAGGACGCCGTGACGATTTCATGCAGTGCATAATTGTCGCTCAGTGTTTCGCGTATCTGGTTTTCTTGTATTCTGCCTTTTGACGACATGGCTATTCTGTATGCGTCAGACCGCGACTCTACTTGAAATCCGGTTTTGGACGACAGCATCGAGGAAAGAAGTGTCGATATGGTGGCGTTGATCTTTGTGCCAAAACAAGAATGTATGACTATTGAGCCCTGGCTTTTTACTGACTCTATAACTACGGTTTTTTCGTCTGGTATAATTGGCAAATCCAGGTTTGTAATCACATTGTCCGGAAGTTTTATCAGCCCAGACTTGATCTTTGCACGAAACTGCCCCACCTTGGAAGCAGTCCTGTAATCAACAGGTATGCTTTCTCCCTCCCAGTATGGCACAGTTATGCCTCCAGAACGGATTGGTTCGACATTTACCTTTAGCCCGGATTCATCTACATTGATAATTCTCCATTGTGTGCCGCGCAGAACAAAGACGTTTCCAGCCTCGCCAAAGTCTCCAACAAACCGTTGATCCAGGCTTCCAATCAGTTTTTTGGAGATTGTGTCAAACACCTTGAATTTTAGTATGTCAGGAATGGTCGAAAGGTTTTCAAAATAATATCTGAAACACCTCCCGGTTTTTCTAAAGACCATTTTTTCCTTGTCGAATGTCACTAAATAATTAGAATCGAGCAGCTCCAGCACGCCGATCAGTTCGTCAATTGTCAGGTTCCGGAAAAGATACGACTGCGTAAATGTGTTAAATGCGTTTTCAACGGTGACTGATCCCAACTGCATTGAGAGGCCAACCAGATGGTGTGCAAGCACATCAAGTGAGCCATCGTGGATCAACTGATCCTCAATAGAGCCTTCCTGGATTCGTTCCACGATTGCCTTTGTTTCTAGCTCATCATCCACATTGTTTGTTATGATTATCCCTTTTGCGGACGATTCCCTGTTGTGTTTGCTTCTTCCTATTCTTTGCATGAATTTTGAGACCTGTCTTGGGGAACCATAATGCATGACTAGTTCCACCGATCCTATGTCCAGCCCAAGCTCAAGCGATGACGTGCACACTACGAGTCTAGATGTGCCCCCCTTGAGGTTCTCCTCGGTTTCCTCACGCACCTGTTGTGATAATGATCCATGATGAAGCTCCACGCTTATTGGGGATTTTTCCCTAAGTATTGACGCCAGAAATTCCGCCTCGCCCCTCGTATTGGTAAAAAGAAGCACCGGTGAATTCAGGTTCATCTTTACTAGATAATCAACTATAAAGTCCGCGACATCGCTAATTGTCCCGTCTACGTGTTTGATTTCAACGTCGTATTTTCTTATTGTGTCGTCTTTGATGATTTCATATTTCCTTTTTGTTCCCACCAAGAATTTTGCGGCATCGGTGGTATTACCTACGGTTGCAGAAAGGCCTATTCTTGTCATATTGTGCTTTGAGTTAACCTGCAATCTTTCAAGGCTAAGCGACAGCTGTGAGCCCCGCTCATTTGACAGCAAATCGTGGATTTCGTCTATTATGATCCAGTCCAGTTCGGATAGTGCGTCAAGCATTTTTTGCTGGGTTAGCAGGATTACAAGAGTCTCAGGTGTCGTGATTAGGACGTCTGGAGGCGCAGCGGTGATTTTTTTTCTGGCTGCTTGTGATGTGTCTCCGTGTCGAATTTCTATTGTAAGGTTTTCAGATTCCGCATACCGGATTATTCTCTTAAAGACGTCTCGGTTTAATGCCCTCAGCGGGGTCACGTACAGCGCTTTTATTTTTCCAGTTGACTTTGAGGCTCCAACAAA
>DATIGB010000041.1:0-2583 GCA_035454985.1 Candidatus Nitrosotenuis sp. | reverse complement strand
GAGGACAAAAGGGCTGCAAAGGAAGAGCTCGAGGACGTAAGAACAATTCTTGATTATCTAAAGCTAGACAGGGACGCATTCAAATCCGATCTGGAGGAATTAAGAGCCAAGATCAAAAGGGCTGAATCGGAGTATGAGGACAAAAGGGCTGCAAAGGAAGAGCTCGAGGACGTAAGACTCTCCGTTTCCATGTTAAAGGCAGAAAAAGAAACACTGACGGCAAATCTTGAAGAGTTACGCACAAAGATCAAAAAGGCTGAATCGGAGTACGAGGACAAAAGGGCTGCAAAGGAAGAGCTTGGCGAATTTAGCGCCACCCTAACCCATTTAAAATTAGAAAAGGAACTACTGACAACGGAGATAGGTGACTTAAAGACAAGAATCAAAAAAGTAGAGTCCGAATATGCAGAAAAAAAGGCGGCAAATGACGGTTTGGCAGAGGTGAGAGAAGTTCTGGCATACCTAAAACCGGAAAGAGACTCTCTAAAGTCGGAATTGAACCACTTGCGAAACAAGATAGAGAAGCTCGAGGATAATTACGATGAGATAAGTTCTAGAAAAAGAGAAATTCAGACGGAATATGACGATCTGAAATACAGACTCAAAAAGACGGAACTAGAGTATGAAGATAAAAAGAATTCGTTCAGGCTCCACTAGACAGTTTTTTGTAGATCTTGGGACTTTCCTATGACATTAACATATTTGAAGAAGAGCGCACCAACTAGCATAGCTACGGATATCATGACAATCATTCCTGACGGAGCCAAATCAAGATAATATGAGAAAATTATTCCGCTGACAACGGAAATAACCGACATTGATACTGAGAGTATCACTGTTTTTTTGAATCCTTTGCCAAACATGATTGCAGTAATGTTTGGCAGTACAATTAGCGCAGAAATGAGCAAGATCCCAACTAAACGCATAGATGTGATTACGGTAATACTTGCCAATACTACAAAGATGTAATTTAGCCTATCAGTGTTGATTCCGCTTACTTTTGCTTGCTCCTCGTCAAATGTCATATGCAGCAATTGCTTCCGTAATGCAACGAGCGTTGCAACTATGCCGCTACTAATTCCAAGTATGAGCAACATATCCTCAAAACTAATCAGCAAAATGCTGCCAAAAAGAAAGCTAAACAGATCAACTTTGAATCCTCCGGTTGCACTAATTAGCAGTACTCCAATTCCGAGGCCAGATACCAAAAGCACCGCAATTGCGGCATCGCCAGAAATCTTGGTACTTTTTCTCAGCCTTGTTATGCCCAATGCGCCCAAAACTGATACAACAAATGCGGTCCATAGCGGATAAATTCCAGTAAACAGGCCAAGCGAGATTCCACCAAATGCCATATGGGAAAGCGCGTCGCCAAAAAGAGAATAACGCCTCAACACTAGAAACATTCCCATTAGTGAACAGATTATTGCAATTGCTACTCCAGCTACCAGTCCCTTTTGGATGAAACTATAACCGAGAATTTCAAGGGTCATTTCTAATCATGATCATGCATGTGGACTTGCATTGCGGATTCGGTGTATGTTTTTAGCAATTCTTTGTTTGAGAAGAATTCTTCCTTTTGACCGTGGAAAAACAGTTTTCTATTCATGCATGCAACTCTGTTTGCAAGTTTTGATATTGCCTCAAGATCATGAGATGACCAGACAATTGTGATCTTGTTTTCGGTGTTTATTTTTTTTAGGACGTTGTAAAACTTGTTTTGAGCATCCACGTCGACTCCGGTTACCGGCTCGTCTAATATCAGAAGTACCGGATCCTTTACCAAAGCCTTTGCAATAAAGACACGCTGAAGTTCCCCGCCTGAGAGATCACCTATTCTTCTGTCCTTTAATGATTCCAGGCCCGCTGTTTTCAGTGATTCTAGAACCTTGTCACTGTCTTTTCCTACTTTTTGGTACAACAGGTTCCAAGAATAGCCACATTTTTTTAACAGTGCGGATCCTTTACGTAGTTTTTTTTCCGGGATCAGTCCCATTGATACCACTTCGGATACCGTTGCGGGAAAGTTTGGCTCAAAGACTACCTTTTGGGAGACATAGCCTATCAGCGGGAGAAGCGGCTGATAGTCCGCCTCATCATATCCAAATAGCTTTATTTTTCCACTGTGATTTTGCATTCCCATTATGGCCTTAAACAAGGTGGTCTTGCCTGCGCCGTTTGGTCCTACTATTCCAAGCAAGTCACCCTCCTTTACGTCAAAATTGATCTTATCTACGGCTAAATGGCCGTTATATCTTATGGAAACATCAGATACTTCTAACACATTCATTGGCATTCTAGTCCTATCCTTAGATTTTGTACGTTTTCATTCATCTTATCTAGGTACGTAATACCATCTAACGTTTCTTGGCTTGTTAGTCCCTCTATTGGGCTGAAGATTAAGACTTGTGCGCCGGCCTCTTCGGCAAGAGTATTGGCCAGTTTTGGATCCACCATCTCTTCTGAGTATATTGTCTTGATTTTGTTATTTTTAATGAAATCTACAAAGTCTTTAAGATCTGCAGCGGTTGCTTCCGATTCTGGCGACATTCCAGATAGTGGAAAAGTTTTCAATCCATATCT